>NZ_JBXEJO010000017.1:0-128673 GCF_056837965.1 Bradyrhizobium ferriligni | reverse complement strand
GCCACGCAGAGATTCTTTCCGGTGGAGAGAGCCCCCACCCGGATCGCATCTGTCGATGCGATCCGACCTCCCCCGCAAGCGGGAGAGGTGCAGCGAGTGTGCCGCCTGATCTAGGACGTACCAGCCAGATGCCTGGTCAATTTTTGGAAGTTGAACGTGTCCAGCCCTCCCTCCCAGCGCAAAGCCTTCCTCGCCTTCCTCGCGCCGATGCTGCTCAGCAATGTGCTGCAGTCGCTGTTCGGCACCATCAACGGCGTCTATCTCGGCCAGATGATCGGCGTCGACGCGCTCGCCGCCGTCTCGGTGTTCTTTCCGGTGATGTTCTTCTTCATTTCCTTCGTGATCGGCCTGAGCGCCGGCGCTTCGGTCATGATCGGCCAGGCCTGGGGCGCCGGCGAGCCCGACCGGGTGAAAGCGGTCGCCGGCACCACCATGACCGTGACGCTGCTGCTCGCGCTGGCGATCGCGGTCCTCGGCGGCCTGTTCGCCCGCCCGCTCTTGATCGCGCTCGCGACGCCAGCTGACGTCCTCGACGCCGCGGTGGCTTATGCGCGGATCATGATGATCACGATGCCCATAACCTTCACATTCCTGCTGCTAACGGCGATGATGCGCGGCGTCGGCGACACCGTGACGCCGCTGGTTGCGCTGACGGTCTCGACCATCGTCGGCCTGGTGGTGACGCCGGCGCTGATCCGCGGCTGGCTCGGCCTGCCGATGCTCGGCGTCGCCAGCGCCGCGGTCGCCTCCGCGGTCTCGGGCCTGGTCACGCTGCTGTGGCTGCATGTCCATATGCTGCGGCACCGCCATGCACTCGCCTTCGACGCCGCGTTCCTGCGCGCGATGCGGCCGAACGGCGCGCTGCTGCGCATCGTGTTGCGGCTCGGCATTCCGACCGCGATCGGCATGGTGGTGGTCTCGCTCGCCGAGCTGGTGCTGCTCGGCCTCGTCAACGGTTTCGGCTCGGACGCCACCGCGGCCTATGGCGCGGTCAACCAGGTGATCGGCTATGTGCAGTTTCCGGCGATCTCGATCGCAATATCGGTGTCGATCTTCGGCGCGCAGGCGATCGGCCGCGGCGATTCCGCCCGGGTCGGCGCCATCGTCAGGACCGGAATCGAGATGAACTTGGTATTGACCGGCGGGCTGGTCGTGCTCGGCTATCTCTTCGCGCGGCCGCTGATGGGCTTCTTCATCGTCGACAATGCCGTGCTCGGGCTGGCGCAGCAGCTGTTGTACATCGTGCTGTGGAGCATGGTGCTGTTCGGCATGGCGACGGTGTTTTCGGGCGCGATGCGCGCCGGCGGAACGGTGTGGATGCCGCTGTTGCTCTCGACCCTCGCGATCGCGGTGGTCGAGGTGCCGGTCGCGATCCTGCTCAGCCGCGCCCTCGGCGTCAGCGGCATCTGGATCGCCTATCCCGTCACCTTCGCAACCATGTTCGTGCTGCAGATGGCCTATTACGCCCTGGTATGGCGCAAGCAGACCATCAAGCGGCTGATTTGACATCGCGCGCCGCGGCTCACATGATGATTATCATATTCTACCGATGGCGCCTGCGACAGCAGGCCCATGCTAAACAAGTCCAAACGAGACAAGCCGAGGGAGAGACTGCCGTGAGCCAAAATCCGCAATTCCTGTTCGATTTCGGCAGTCCCAATGCGTTCCTCAGCCACGAGGCGATCCCGGCGATCGAAAAGCGCACCGGCGTCAAATTCGAGTATGTCCCGATCCTGCTCGGCGGCATCTTCAAGGCCACCAACAACAAGTCGCCGGCGGAGACGCTGGCCGGCGTCAAGAACAAGCCGGAGTTTCAGAAGATCGAGACGGAACGCTTTCTGAAGCGCTTCAACGTCAAGCCCTACGCCTGGAACCCGTTCTTCCCGGTCAATACGCTGAACCTGATGCGCGCGGCGGTCGCCGCCCAGTTCGAGGGCGTGTTCGAGAAGTATATCGAGGCCGCCTTCCATCACATGTGGGTCGAGCCGAAGAAGATGGACGATCCTGAGGTCGCCGGCAAAGCCATCGCCTCCTCCGGCCTCGACGCCGCGAAACTGTTCACCCGCGCGCAGGACGCGGATGTGAAGGCCAAGCTGATCGAATATACCTCATCCGCCGTCGAGCGCGGCGCGTTCGGCTCGCCGACCTTTTTCGTCGGCAACGAGATCTTCTTCGGCAAGGAGCAGCTGCGCGAAGTCGAGGAAATGGTATCGGGAAAGTGAGATGAGCGAATGGCCAATAGCGGGTAGCGAATAGTCAAACAGCATCCTTATCTATTCGCCACTCCCATTCGCTATTTGCCCGCGGGCAGCGAACAACAAAGAAGGACAAATTCCCATGCGCGTTCTCGTGGTCGGCGCCGGTGCGATCGGCGGTTATTTCGGTGGCCGGATGCTTCAGGCCGGCCGCGACGTCACCTTCCTGGTGCGCCCGCGCCGCGCTTCCGAGCTCGCCTCCGCCGGGCTCGTGATCAAGAGCCCGAACGGCGATGTCACGCTGAACAACCCGCCGACCGTGCAGGCCGACAAGCTGTCGGACAAGTTCGACGTCGTGCTATTGAGCTGCAAGGCGTTCGATCTCGAAGATGCGATCAAGTCCTTTGCGCCCGCCGTCGGCGACAAAACCGCGATCATCCCGCTGCTCAACGGCATGCTGCATCTCGATGCGCTCGACAAGACGTTCGGCGCTCGGCACGTGCTCGGCGGTCTGTGCGCGATCGCCGCGACGTTGAACGAGAAGCGCGAGGTGGTGCAACTGCAGCCGATGCAGTCGCTCGGCTTCGGCGAGCGCGCCGGCGGCTTGTCGGACCGGGTGCGCGCGATCGCCGAGACCTTCTCCGCGATCAACGGCGCCAACGCCAGCGAGCACGTGATGCAGGACATGTGGGAGAAATGGGTATTCCTGGCGTCGCTCGCCGCCTCCACCAGCCTGATGCGGACCTCGGTCGGCAACATCCTGGCCGCGCCCGGTGGCAAGGATTTCCTGCTCGGCATCCTCGACGAGTGCAGCGCGATCGCCGCCGACGCCGGCCATGCCCCGGGCGGCCCATTCTTCCAGCGCACCCGCGGCCTCCTGACCACCGAGGGCTCGCCGATGACCGCATCGATGTTCCGCGACATCAAGGCGGGGCTGCCGGTCGAGGCCGATCACGTGATCGGCGACCTGATCGTGCGCGCCGACGCCGCCAAGATCCCGGTGCCGAAGCTGCGCACGGCCTACACGCATCTCAAGGCGTATGAGAAGCAGCGACAGGCGTAACACAACCGGTGTCGTCCCTGCGAAAGCAGGGACCCATACGCCGCGGCCCTTCGATTGAGGCGGTCGTGGTTGATGTCTCTTCAAGGCAATTGAAGCCGGTGGTTATGGGTCCCTGCTTTCGCAGGGACGACACCATATTTGCGGCTACAAATGATCTTTACGGCTACAAATGCGCCAGATAGTGCGCGAGCGCGGTGATCTCTTCGTCGCTCAGCGGATAGGCGACATCGGCCATCGCGGCCTGTGCCCCACCGGAGCGCAGGCCCGACTTGTAATCGTGCAGCGCCTTGACGAGGTATTCCTCGCGCTGGCCGGCGATGCGGGCCACCGCCTTGGTGCCGGCAAACGTATCGCCATGGCATGAGGCGCAGCGGCGGCCGGCGGCGGCCTGCTTGCCCTTTTCGGACAGGTCCGGATTGTCGTCCTTGCCGCCCTTGAACGGCGTCAGCGACGCGAAATAAGCGCCGAGATTTCGGATGTCGTCGTTGTTGAGCTGCTCGACGATCGGCTGCATCTGCTCGTTCTTGCGCGCGCCGGCGCGGAAGAACACCAGCTGCCATTGAACGTACTGGTCGAGCTGGCCGGCGAGCGAGGGAATGTTCTCGGTCTGCGAGATGCCGTTGTCGCCGTGGCAAGCGGCGCAGATTTCGGCCTTCGCCTTGCCGGCGGCGACATCGGCGGCATTGGCAAGAGGAGTCATCGCGATTGCCGAGGCGAGCAGAACTCCGAGGGTCACAACGCGCATTGCCAGTTTTCTCCGTGTGTCATTGCCGGGCTCGACCCGGCAATCCATCTGGCTTGAAAAGGGTTCTTGGTTTGGATGGATGCCCGGATCAAGTCCGGGCATGACGAGTCCGTTCCTTTGCAGGCGTGCCCGAACCACGCGAATGAGGCTGCGGTCACCTCACGGCCACCGCAGCCCCGCATTGTTTCTACCGCTACTTCTTGCTGTAGCTGATGCGATAGATCGCACCGGCCCAGTCGTCGGCGACGAGGATCGAGCCATCCTTGTCGAGCAGGATGTCGGCGGGACGGCCGAGATAACCCTGGTCACCCTCGATCCAGCCGGAAGCGAAGATGTCCTGCTTGGCGTTCTTGCCGTCGGGGCTCGCGGTGATCCGCACGATGCGGCCGCCCTGGTACTTGTGCCGGTTCCAGGAACCATGCTCGGCGATCAGGATGCTGTTCTTGTACTCGGCCGGGAATTGGCTGCCGGTATAGAACTTCATGCCGAGCGGAGCCACATGCGCACCGAGATTGTAGACCGGCGGGGTGAACTCCGAGCACTTGTGACCCATCGCGAACTTGGTGTCCGGCAGGTTGCCCTGGTGGCAATAGGGATAGCCGAAATGCTCGCCGATCTTCGAGATCATGTTGAGCTTGTCGCTCGGCAGATCGTCACTGATCCAGTCGCGGGCGTTCTCGGTGAACCAGTATTTGCCGGTGCGCGGATCGACGTCGCCGCCGACCGAGTTACGCACGCCAAGCGCCCAGATCTCCGCATTGCCGGTCTTCGGATCGACGCGGCGGATCTGCGACACCGAGGTCGGCGGGATGCCGATGTTGAAGGGCGGGCCGAACGGAATGTAGAACCAGCCGTCCTTGTCGACGGCGATGTATTTCCAGCCATGCGCCGCGTAGGACGGCATGTCGTCATACACCACCTTGCCGCTGCCGAGATTGTCGAGATTGGCTTCGGCGTTGTCGTACTTGATCAGCTTGTCGACCGCGATGACGTAGAGCGCGCCGTCGCGGAAGGCGAGGCCGGTCGGCATGTTGAGGCCCTTAAGGATGGTCTTGACCTCTTTCTTGCCGTTGTTGTCCTTGATCGCATAGACGTTGCCGAGCCCGAACGAGCCGACGAACAGCGTGCCCTTGTCGCCCCAGGCCATCTGCCGCGCGGCGAGCACGTTCGAGGCATAGACCTCGATCTTGAAGCCCGGCGGCAGCTTGATCTTCTTCATCATCGCCGCGAGCTCGGAATCGGACGCGCCGGTCGGCGGACCGGACGGCGGGGCAAGGCCCTTCTGCGCCTCGGTCTCGTCGCCGAGGAACCAGTCATCCGGCGGATGGGTCCAGAATTCCTTGGTGCCCGATTCGTACTTCTTCAGCGCACGGTTCTTGTCTGTTTGTTGCTGCGCATTGGCGAAGGTCGTCCCCGCCAGCAGCGCGATCGCCGCGAACGCAAGTATTGATCGATTGAAAGCGGATTTCATCGCGTCACTCCCCTACGCAAGCCGTTGCAGCTTGCCTGTTATTGATTTTGAACGCCCTGAGAGATGATGGTGGCGGTCTGTGAGGTAGGTCAGACGGCAAAATGGTAGCACATCCATCGAGGCTGAAAAGCGCGTGGAGCTGTGTGCGCTGCGTCAAAACTAGTTGAGACGATATTTGAGACGAAATTTTCCTGAGCAGCCTGCCTGATAACAAGGCATTCTGCACCGCAGCGTGATATTCGAATGAAGCTAACGCTCGTGATCGCCGCTATCGCGACGACAGGCGCGCCAGACCGAGCGCCTGCGCCTTGGCCTTCGACAGCGGCCTGAACAACACGCTGCGCCGCTGCCCGCTGGTGATCGCCGCGATCTTGAAGCCATCATCGGCGGCGATGATGTCGCCGGTCCGAAGCGTCATGTCGTCCTCGATCGCAATCGGCGACAGGCCGGTGGACGCGCCGGCGCTGCACGAGCATTGCGGCACCATCTCGCGCTGGAAGCGGAATGCATTGGCGAGCGTCTTGTAGGTCTCGCCCGCTTCGGTTCTGGCGCTGTCGATATCGGAGCCGGAGTACAGCTTCACCTCGGCGGCGGGACAGGCTGCCTCGCATGCCTTGACGTCCGCCGTCTCGCTCACGCGCGGCAGCGGAAAGAAGCGGCCGTCGCAGGTCCTGACGCAGAAGTTTTGCTGGCCGCCCCGGTGCGACCGCGTCGTGATGTAGACCCGCGCCCGCGGCCGTTCGGCCGCCTCGAAGTCAGGCGCCGGCCCAAAGCCAAAGCCAGGCATGGGAGAGAAGCTGGGTGCCGGGGCATACGCCGAGTCGCTCGGCAATTGCTGCGCCGATGCGCCCGAACATGTCCAGGCGCCGACGAGCACGACCAGCGCAGCGACGTTTGCGCGAGCCAAGCGGCGATTTAACCCGGGAGCCGGCTTCCAACTGATCGACATCGTTCACGCGCTTGCCGCGCCGGCAAAAACCGGCCGCAACCATTCCAACGCCAACACAACCACAGATTTCTATCAATTTTGAGAATGCACCGTTTGTCGGTTAACAAAAGCCGGAAACCGCCTCGGCGGGCCGCGGCATCTTGACCTCGCAATCGCGGCTTGGAGATGCGGCCTCGGGCCGGACAGCAAAAAGCCCGCGCCAATGGGCGGGCCTCATCAGCGGGCCTTCATCAGACTGTCAGCTCGGTCAGCGAGAAGTTTTGGAGCGGGCGAAGGGGCTCGAACCCTCGACCCCGACCTTGGCAAGGTCGTGCTCTACCACTGAGCTACACCCGCATCCGAAATGGCGGCGATCGCTCGCCGGCAACGGCAGACCTATGCCAAAAGCTGTCTGTGAATGCAACACAAGAGCGCGGTCCGAACCTCACGAAATCGCCCGGTTTCCCTAAAAATTGACCTCGAATCGGCCGAAACCGGCCGTGCCGCCGATTTCTTTTTAGATTTCCGCCGGAACCTGCCTCAGGGCCATCTCATCCCGGAGCGATTCGAGCCAGGTCTCGAACCAGCCGGTCAGCGTCTGCGTCAGCTCGATGCGGCGGGTCGGGTCGCAATCGAACACGGCCGACCATTCGATAAAGGCCCGGTCGCCGTCGATCACCGGGGTTACCCGCAGGGTCGCGCTGAAATCCGTCACCGGAAGGGTCGGGGTGTCGACAAATTCGTAGGTCTGGAAGCGTTCGACATCGGACTGCGCGAGCAGCCGCTGCCGGATCCGCCGCTCCCGGTACAGCACATTGCGTACGGCCCCGACGCTATCGCCGGATTTGCCGCCCTCGATCTCGCTCGTCCCCGCGCCATGGACCCAGACCGGGTAATTGTTGAAATCGCGGATGATTTTCCAGACCTCGCCGGCCGGCTGCTCGAACACCGTGCTGTAATAGGCCTTTGCCACGGGCGCTCCCCTGCTGCCATGAAGGATCGCCATCATCGGCCGTTCCGCGGCACCAACCCACCCGATCTCCGATGGAACGGGACCGGCGGCCAAGCGATTGAATTTTGCTGGCTGACTGCCATTTACGGAGCATGATCCCGGAAACCGGTTCCCCCTTTTCCGGGATCATGCTCTAGCTGACAGAACGGCTGAACGTGCCGTTCCGGGCGTGCTAGAACGCCCCCCGGATTTCCGACCTCAGAAGCAGGCGAGGACAACGTGACGATAATGGAGCAGGGCGGCCCCACGCCCGAGGCAGCGCCCGATCTGATCAAGGAGACGACGACCCAGACCTTCGTCAAGGACGTCATCGAGGAATCGCGCCGTCAGCCGGTCATGATCGACTTCTGGGCGCCGTGGTGCGGTCCCTGCCGCCAGCTCACGCCGATCCTGGAAAAGGCGGTTCGCAACGCCAAGGGCCGGGTCAAGCTGGTCAAGATGAACATCGACGAGCATCCGCAGATCCCCGGCCAGATGGGCATCCAGTCGATCCCGGCGGTGATCGCCTTCGTGGGCGGCCAGCCCGCCGACGGCTTCATGGGCGCGGTGCCGGAGAGCCAGGTCAACGCCTTCATCGAGAAGATCACCAAGGGCGTGCCGGCCGCCGGCGAGCCCAATCTCACCGAGATCCTGGCCGAGGCCGACGCCGTGCTTGCCGAGGGCGACGCCGCCCAGGCCGCGCAGATCTATGCCGAGGTGCTGGCGCACGACGCCACCAACATCGCGGCGCTGGCCGGCCTCGCCAAGTGCTACGTCACGTCGGGTGCGATGGAGCAGGCCAAGCAGACGCTGGCGATGGTTCCGGAATCCAAGCGCAACGACGCCGCGGTGAAGGCGGTGCAGGCGGCGATCGATCTCGCCGAACAGGCGGAAGCGGTCGGCCCGGTCGCGGAGCTGGAACAGAAAGTCGCCGCAAACCCGCTCGATCATCAGGCCCGATTCGATCTCGCCACCGCGCTCAATGCGATGGGCAAGCGCACGGAGGCGACCGAGCAATTGCTCGCCATCGTCAGGCGTGACCGCAAGTGGAACGACGACGGCGCGCGCAAGCAGCTGGTGCAGTTCTTCGAGGCGTGGGGCGGCACCGATGAGGCAACCGTCGAGGGGCGCAAGCGGTTGTCGACCATCCTGTTCTCGTAAAGCACGCCCGTCACAGCAGCGGGACCGCAGATGCCGATCAATGCCGAATATCGCGGACCCGGCGAGCTCCCGGAGGTGATTCCGGTGTTCCCGCTGCCCGGCGCGTTGCTGCTGCCGCGCGGCCAGATGCCGCTCAACATCTTCGAGCCGCGATATCTCGCGATGATCGACGACGCGCTGCGCGACGGCCATCGCCTGATCGGCATGATCCAGCCCGACGTGACGCATTCGCAGAAAGAAGCGAAGCCGGCCCTGTTCCGGATCGGCTGCGTCGGCCGCATCACCCAGCTCGCCGAATCCGGCGACGGCCGTTACATCCTCGAACTGACCGGCGTCGCGCGCTTCAAGGTGGTCGAGGAGCTCACCGTGCAGACGCCGTACCGGCAGTGCAAGGTCGACTTCTTCTCCTTCGTCGGCGACTTCACCGCGCGCAAGGGTGAGGAGGCCGTCGACCGCAAGGCGCTGCTCGAAGTGCTGGCCGATTTCCTGGAAGCCAACAATCTGAAGGTCGACTGGGAAGGTATCGAGTCCGCGCCCAACGAGGCGCTGGTCAATGCGCTGGCGATGATGTCGCCCTATGGTCCGGCCGAGAAGCAGGCGATGCTCGAGGCGCCGGACCTGAAGACCCGCGCCGAGATCCTGATCGCCGTCACCGAGATGGACCTCGCCAAGAAGCGCACCTCCGGCGATCCGCCGGTGCAGTAAAGCGTTTTCGAGCGAAGCGGCGACCGGCTCGCGTGAAGAAAACGCGTCAAACCAAAAAGCTTCCTGCCGATCAGCGATTGCGCAGTTGCTTGCGGCCAGTGAACATTGCGCGCACCAGGTTCTGACGCTGCAGCAAGCCGACCACGATAACGCCGAGCACGTGCAGGGCGACCAGGATGATGACCGCATCCGAGGCATAGGCGTGGGTGTCCTCGACCCACCAGACACCGAAGAAGGTCACGGTGACCTCCATCGCGCCCGTGATTGTCGAGACCGCAAGCAGCAACAGCAGCGCCACCAGCATCACGGTGCCCGCGGGGTTGAGCCCGATATAGCGCCCGGTGATGCCGCGGCGAAGATTCCAGATGTAGCGCGGCGCCGCGCGCAGGCGGACGCCGAGCCTGCCGAAACGCGCGTAGCGCGTGCCGGCAAAGCCCCAGATCAGCCGGAACGCCAGCAGCCCGATCACCGAATAACCCGCCAGCCGGTGCAGCCGGTCATAGGTGCTGGGCGTCACCCAGGCGACCAGGACGAGGATGGCGAGCGCCCAGTGCCACAGCCGCAGCGGCAGGTCCCAGACCTGCACGCTGGTCGCGCCGCGGGCGCCCGGCGCCGCCTTCGTCATCGCGCCTGCTTCACTTCGCGATGGTGTGCTTCAGGCTGAGATCTTCCGGGCTGTAGAACAGCTCGTAGAGCTTGCCTTCCTTGACGCCGTACACCTCGTAGCAGGAGCCCTCGATCTTCGACCGGCGCACCTCATAGCCGAGCGCCTTGGCCTTGGCTTCGGCTTCGCTTGCCGGCTTCCACGACGCCTTGTCGAGCTTGGTGCAATTCTTGTAGCCGTCGGCGAACGCCGCCGATCCGGTCAGCCCAAGAACGCTCCCAAGGACGCATGCTGCAAGCGCAGCGCTCAAAATCACTCTCACGCGTATCTCCCCTCCGTTGACAATCATGCCCACAACGCCTTCGCGCAGGGCACATGCGTGAAGAATGCTGAGGCAATTGCCAAGTCAAGGAAGCGCCGCGGAGGCTGGCTTTAGAGGAATTCTAACGGTCGCGAAAACCGCTTTGCGCTCCACGCGCAGTTTGGTTTTGACGGCGTGCTGCGGCCTTACGCCTCATGCGTATCGGGGCCGCCCGGCGCAGCCCGTCGATCAGGACGCGGCACCCGCCATCGCGAGACGAACCGCAGGCCGTTCGGCCGCTGCCGGGGTTCGCCCGCCGATCATCTGCGCGACCTTCTCGCTCTGCACCGGCGGGCTGAAATGGAAGCCCTGCACTTCCACGCAGGCGTCGGCGCGGAGGATGTCGAGCTGCTCCCTGGTTTCGACGCCTTCGGCCGTCGTGGTCTTGCCGAGGCTGACGGCAAAGCGAACGATCGCGCGCGCGATCCGGCGCGACTCGTCCGATGCGCCGGAGAGCTCGGAGACGAAGCTGCGGTCGATCTTGACCTTGTCGAACGGAAACTTCTGCAAGAAGCTCAGCGACGAGTAGCCGGTGCCGAAATCGTCGAGCGCGATCCGCACCCCGAGATCGTGCAGTTGGCTAAGCGCGGTAAACACCGCTTCGCTGTCCTGAATGATGGCCGTTTCGGTGACTTCGAGCTCGAGGCGCTCCGGCGAAATTCCGGCACTCGCCAGCGCGCGCACGATCACCGGGACCAACTCCGGACTCCTGAACTGCACAGGCGACAGATTGATCGCGATCTTGAGGTCGTCGGGCCACTTGGCGGCTTCCGCACACGCGGTGCGCAGCACCCATTCCCCGAGCGGCACGATCAGGCCGGTCTCCTCCGCCAGCGGAATGAACTGCGCCGGAGATACCATGCCGCGTTGCGGATGGTGCCAGCGGAGCAGCGCCTCGAAGCCGCAGGTCTTTCCGCTCGCGACATGGATGAACGGCTGATAGTGCAGCTCGAACTCGCCATTGGCGAGCGCAGTGCGCATGTCGCGCTCGAGGCTGCGCCGGGCCTGCAGCAGCCGATCGAGCTCCGGCTCGAAGAAGCGGAACGAGCCGCGCCCGCCGCTCTTGGCCGAGTAAAGCGCGAGATCGGCGCTGCGCAGCACCTCGTCCGAATCGGTGCCGTCGCGCGGTGCGATCGCAATGCCGATGCTGGTCGTGGTGGTCACCCGATGATCACCGAGATCGATCGGCTCGCTGAGCGCCTTCCTGATCTTCTCGGCGAGCAGGCCCGCTTCCGTGACCGGATCGCCGACATGGTCGATCACCGCGAACTCGTCGCCGCCGAGCCGCGCGACCAGCGTCGTATCGCTGACGCACCTGCGCAAGCGGGCGGCCACCGACTTCAGCAGCGCATCGCCTGCCGGGTGCCCGAGCGTGTCGTTGACGTCCTTGAAGCGGTCGAGATCGAGCATCAGCACCGCAAGGCTCGGTCCGCCGCACCGGGCACCGGACAGCGCGCGCTCCATCCATTCCTTGAGCAGCACGCGATTCGGCAGATCGGTCAGCGCGTCGTGCTGCGCCATATAGGTGATCTTGGCCTCCGAGCGCCGCTGCTCGGTGACGTCGCGATGCGTCGCCACCCAGCCGCCGCCGGGCATCGGCTGCCGCGTCACGCAGATCAGGCGGCCGTCGGCGAGCTCGTCGACCCGGCTGCTGATCTCGCCGGCCGGGAGCGCGTTCAATGTCGCGAGCACCTGCGTCGCGGCGCTGTCGCTGGTCTCGCCCTTGAGAATGCCGTTGGCGATGCGATGCTTGATGATCTCGCGATGGGCCGTGCCGGGCAGCAGCAATTCCGGCGGCAGCCGGTACATCTTGGCGTAGCGATCATTGCAAACGACGAGGCGCTTTTCCGCATCGAACATGCAGAGGCCCTCGCCCATGTGGTTGATCGCGGTATCCAGCCGGAACCTCTGCTCCTCCAGCGCCTTCTGCGACGCCTCGACCTGCTGTCGCGCCGACGAAAGCTGGCTGATGATCTCCTCGAAGCGGCGGGTGCGAAGCGCCAGCCGGCGATCCGCGAGCACGCCGACCAGGCTCATCCCGAGCACCGACAGCGCCACGCCGGCGATCACGATGGCGAGGAAGGCAGGCGAGAGCGACAGGGCCGCCGGAGCCTGCAACGGATCCGGGACGATCTCGACCGCGCCCATCGCGGTGAAATGATGCGACACGATCGCAAGCGTCAGGAGCAGCGCCGCGACGAGCGACATCCAGCGGTCCTGACGGCGGACCGCGATCGCCAGCGCAGCGTAGCCGAACAGCATGCCGAGCACGATTGAGGCCGCCACGAGATCGAGCGACCAGACCACGTGGCCCGGCACCTCCAGCGCCCACATCCCGAGATAGTGCATGCTGGCGATGCCGGCTCCGATCACGGCGCCGCCGACCGGCGCGCGCCAGCGGCTGGAGTCGCTGGCGGCAAGGCCGAGGCCGCCGGATGTCAGCATCATCGCCGCGGCAAGCGACAGCGCGGTGAGGACGATGCCGTAGCCGGTCGGGATTCCCGGCTCATAGGCCAGCATGGCGATGAAATGCGTTGCCCAGATGCCGTAGCCGATTGCGGCTCCCGCGATCGCAATCCAGATCAGCCGCGTCCTCGCCTGCGATGCAATTGCACGATGAAAAATATTGACGGCCACAATGCTGGCGACGAAGCAGACCAGTCCGGCGAGCAGAACGAGCCGCCAGTCATGCTCACCTGAAAGGCACGTAAAAACACGAAACATGCGTCGGTCCATGGTTGCCGTACGCACAGGCTAAGCCGATTGAATTGTCTTCTCGATAATATTCTGCAACTTTCAGTGGCATGGTTATCCGCGCGTAAGCCGATTCCGCACCGAAATTGATGGCTCCATAAATTTCACAGTCATGCGCGATCCGGGCGGCTCAGCCTGCCAGCGGAACGAGCACGGTTTCACCGGTTGCAACCAGCGAGGTCTCACCCTGCTCGTTCTCCGCAAAAAGTTCCGCCCTCGCGAAGACCTGCCTGCGTCCGGCACGCAATGTGGTGCCTTTGGCGATGAAGCAGCGGCCCAGCGCGGGCTTCAGGCAATTCATCGAGAAATGCGATGCGGTGACGGAACCTGCGATCGACGCCGCGGCGAAGCCGCAGGCGGTGTCGAGCAGCGCCGCGATCATCCCGGCGTGCAGGTGTCCCGCATATTGGGTGAGATCGTCGCGCCAAAGCATGCGCAGTTCCACCGTGCCGGTGCCGGCGGAGACGACCTCGAAGCCGGCAAGCCGATTGAAGGCCGCCGACGCATTGGTCGCGACGAGACGTTCGAGATCGAAGCCCGGGCCAGTCGTCATGTAAAACTCCATTGCGGGGGCCGCCGCTCGAGATTCGCCCTGACGGCCTCGATGTGATTGGGCGAGCCGAGCAGAAGCGCCTGTTCGGCGGTTTCGGCTGCAAGTCCGGTCGCCGCATCGCGATCGGCTGCAAGATTGAGCAGCCGCTTGGCGGCGCGGATCGCATCCGGGCTGCGGTCCGCGATCGCGCGCGCCGTCTCCAGCGCGGCATCGCGCGGCTGTTCGACGATCCGGGTGGCGAAGCCGTACCCGAGCGCGTCGTCCGCGGAGAAGACGCGCGCGGTGTAGGTGAGTTCACGGACCACATCCTCGCGCGCGAGATGGCGCATCAGCTGCGTGCCGGCCATGTCGGGCACCAACCCCCATTTGGCTTCGATGATCGCAAGGCGCGTGCCGGGTGCGAGATATCTGATGTCGGCACCGAGCATCAGCTGAAAGCCGCCGCCGAAGGCGATGCCGTGGACGGCGGCGATCACCGGCACCGGCAGCTCGCGCCAGAGCCACACCAGATGCTGCGCAAGGTTGGCAATGCCGTGGGTCCGCTGGCCGAGATCGGCAAAGGGCAGGATGGATTCGCCCTCCGTCGTTGCGACCAGACGCTCCATGTCGAGGCCGGCGCAGAAGGCCTGCCCTTCGCCCGAGAGCACCACAGCGCGGAGCTTGCGGTCGGCCGCGAGCTGCGCATCGATTTCGGCGATCGCAGCGAACATCGCCGGATCGAGCGCATTGAGCTTGTCCGGGCGGTTGAGCCTGACGTCCGCGACGCCATCGGCGATGCTGAGGCTGATGCGATCGGTCGTCATGATCGGCCTCGCTAGTAGCCGGCGGCGGCGAGCGCCACCACGGCGCTCATCGCCATCCAGCCGAAGTGGTGCCCGCGGGTCGCCACCGCGTTGGCGAGCGCCGCGACGCCGAACACGACACCTAGCGTCGCCACGATCCAGTGCCGAGCGGCATCGGAGGCCATCGCGGGTGCGGCGAGTAGCAGCACGCCGCCGCCGATCCAGGCGATGGTGCCGGCCTGATAGACCAGGCGAAGCAAGAGCCGCAGCCGCGGCGGCTCGACGGTGGCGCGCGCGAATATCCTGCTCTCGCCGAGCACGCCATGGATCAGGCTGACCAGGATGGCGACGACGCCGGCGCCCTGCAGCAGAAGATCACGCATCGCGATGCCTCCATACACTACTGTACGGATATGACACCGGCCGCTGGCGCCTGTCAATACACTTGTGTATGGTGAGCGGCGCGGATGGGAACCATGACGGAACAGCTCTCGGTCAAGGACTGGCTCGATCAGGGCCTGAAGACGCTGGCGCGACGCGGCTTCACGGCGCTCAAGGCCGAGCCGCTCGCCAAGGCCATGGGCGTCTCGCGCGGCAGCTTCTACTGGCATTTCGCCGACATCGGCGCCTACCGCGCGGCGATCCTGACCCATTGGCGCGAGGTCGCGGCCGAGCAGGTGATCGCCGAGCTCGAGACCATTCCGGAAGGCGGCGACGCGCTGGCGCTGTTGCTGCGCCGCGCCTTCTCGGCGCGGCTGGCGCTGGAGCGCGCGGTGCGCAGCTGGGCCACCGTCGATGCCGTGGCGCGCGCCGCCGTGCTCGAGGTCGACCAGCGCCGGATCGGCTATATCGAAACGCTGCTGCGGCAGGCCGGATTCCCAGACGACGTGGCGCGCGGCCGGGCGCAGATCTTCTATTGGGCGTTCATCGGCTACGCGCTGTCCGAGCAGGCGCTGCCGAAGCCGCGTCAGCAGGCCGCGATCGATGAGCTGCTGCGGATGGCGAAGCGCTGACAGCTGACATTTGGATGTGCTAGATCACGGCGAGCCGGAGACTCCCATGAATTCCACGACCGATCATCTCGAGAGCACCGCCGACCCAAAACTGCTGGAAATCCTGGTGTGCCCGATCACCAAGGGACCGCTGGAATTCGACGCCGCGCGGCAGGAGCTGATCTCGCGCTCGGCAAAGCTCGCCTATCCGATCCGCGACGGCATCCCGATCATGCTGCCGGAAGAGGCGAGGAAGATCGATTGATGTCAGCGTAGCCCGGATGAAGCGCAGCGCAATCCGGGAAAGTTTCACCGCGGATAGTCTGTCCCGGATTTCGCGGAGCCTGTCATCGGGCGCGCATCCGCGCGACCCGTTGGCTTCATCCGGGCTACGGAACCTCCGCAACCGCTACAGCGCCTCGCCCTTCAGCAGCCGCGGCACCTCGCCTGACAGTCCCGCCGCCTGGCGGATGAACATTTCCTTCAGCGGCGGCGCGCGATCGACGAGACCGAGGCCAATGTCGCGCACGGTGCGCAGCAGCGTCGATTCGTTGGAGAACAGGAAGTTCAGCGAGTTGGTGGCAACGCCCATCGCCATCGTATCGAAGCGCCGCCAGCGCTGGTAGCGCTCGAGCACGTCGGCCTGGCCGAGGTCCATGCCGAGCCGCGCCGCATCGACCACGACCTCGGCGAGCGCAGCGACGTCCTTCAGGCCCATATTGAGCCCCTGCCCCGCGATCGGATGGATCACATGCGCGGCGTCGCCGATCAACGCCAGCCGTTCGGCGATGAACGAGCGCGCGACGAAATAGCCGAGCGGAAACGCGCGCGGCTTGTCGAGCGGCTTGATCTCGCCGAGATGCAGGCCGAAGCGCTGCTCGAGCTCGGCGTGGAATTGCTCTTCGTTCAAGGCGACGATACGCGCGGCATCCTTGCGCGTCTCGGTCCACACCAGCGACGAGCGATTGCCGGTCAGCGGCAGGATCGCGAACGGCCCTGCGGGCAGGAAATGCTCCTCGGCGCGGCCGTGATGTTCGCGCTCGTGCCCGACCGTGACCACGATGCCGGACTGGTTATAGTCCCAGCCATGGGTCGCAATCCCGGCGCGCTCGCGCAGCTTCGAGCGGGCGCCGTCGGCGGCAACCAGCAGGCTCGCATCGATCATGGTGCCGTCGGCCAGCGTGACGCTGATGCCGTCGGGGCGCGACGCGAAGCTCGACACCGCGGTGGCGCGCAGCTCGACGCCCTCGGCTTCGGCACGGCTCGCGAGCGCATCGATCAAATAGCGGTTCTCGACCATATGGGCGAACGGCTCGCCGGGCTCGACATTGCCGGCGAAGGTCAGGAACACCGGGCGCGTCGCGTCCTCCAGCCTGGAGTCGGTCACGACCATATCGGTGATCGGCTGCGCGGTCGGCGCCACCTGGCCCCAGACGCCGAGGGTCTCGAACAGCCGCCGGCAGGCCGCCACGATCGCGGTCGCGCGCGGATCTCGGCTCGGACGCTGGCTCAGCGCCGGATCGGCCACGATGACCGGGATGTCCGGCCCAAGCCCCTGGCGCAGCGCCACGGCCAGCGCCAACCCTGCAAATGCGCCCCCGCAGATGACAATACTTCGCTGTGCCGACATGCGATCCTTACTCGATTACGCCATCAAAGGAGACTTGCTACCTGATATTAGCTGGGCGAAACAGAGTTTAGAAACAAGGGCGGCTAACAGCCCCAATCGTCATTCCGGGGCCTATCCATGTCCAAGAGCCTGATCGACCTGCTGTCCATCCTCGATCTCGAGCAGCTCGAGGTGAATTTGTTCCGCGGCAACAGCCCGAAGACGAGCTGGCAGCGCGTGTTCGGCGGCCAGGTGATCGGCCAGGCGATGGTGGCGGCCTGCCGCACCGTCGAGGGCCGGCTGCCACACTCGATCCATTGCTACTTCATCCTGCCCGGCGATCCGCAGATCCCGATCATCTACCAGGTCGAGCGGCTGCGCGACGGCAAGAGCTACACCACCCGCCGCGTCACCGCGATCCAGCACGGCAACGCGATCTTCTCCATCATGGTGTCGTTCCACGCCGAGGAAGAGAGCAACTTCAATCATCAGGAGAAGATGCCCGACGTGCCGCCGCCGGAGAAGCTGACCGCGGAGGAGGTGTCGAAGCAGCCGATGTTCAAGGAGATGCCGGAGTTCATCCGCCGCTATTACGAGAGCGACCGGCCGATCGAGCTGCGCCCGGTCGAGCTCGGCCGCTATTTCGGCCAGAAGATCGACGACGGCCGCATCCATGTCTGGATCCGCACCGCGGCCAAGCTGCCCGACGATCCGGCGCTGCATCTGTGCGCGCTCGCCTATGCGTCGGATTTCTCGCTGCTCGATGCCGTGATGGCGCGCTACGGCCGCACGCTGTTCGACAAGCGCATGATGCCGGCGAGCCTCGATCACGCGATGTGGTTTCACCGCCCGTTCCGCGCCGACGAATGGCTGCTCTACGCGCAGGATTCGCCGAGCGCGCAGTCGGGCCGCGGCCTGACGCGCGGCCTGATCTTCAAGCCCGACGGCACGCTGGTGGCGTCCGTCGCGCAAGAAGGTTCGGTGCGCGAGCGAAAGGCGTAGAGCTCACGCTCGAACAGAGCCGGGCGGCACGATGAGATCGCGTTTACTGGCCGGCGTAGGCACCGCGCTCGGTCAGCGCGAATTGCGAGACGAACCAGTTGCCGTACCAGCGCAGCACCCACGGAATCGGGATCAGGAAGCCGCAGGCGATCGTGAACACGATGGTTCGCCACAGCACCTCGATGCCGGACGCGTTGAAGCTGACCTCGCGGCGTGTGCCGTCGATGTTGCGGCAGATCCAGCGCATCCAGGCGGTCAGCACCCAGGCCCAGCCGATGATGGTGATAGCCGAGACCACCATCGCCACGTACCAGCCGACATAGGCGACGGGGCTGCCCTTGAACGAGATCGGCAGGTCCTGGCCGCTCGAGCTGAGATGGCCGATGATCCAGCGCACGATCATCCAGCTCAGGAAGCCCTGCAACAGCAGCGAGAGCAGCGTCACGATGTTGCTGTCGGCCGCGCCGGCATAAGTCAGAAGGCCGAGCACGATGAAGACCCACCAGATGTCGAGCGGCTGCCCGGTGAAGGCGAAATGCGGCCGGCCCGGCACGCGGATATAGGGGATCGCAAAGCGGTACAGGCCGGTCGCGGTCCACGGCGCCGGGATGACGAGAATCTGGCCGATGAACATCAGGAGGCTGCGGCCGAACAGGCCCCAGATCGGGAAGTCGGCCGACAGTGTGCCGCCGCTGTAGCTTCCGGACGCCGCCACGGGCGGCGGTCCGCCGGCCTGCGGAAATGCCTCCGGCGCGCCGGCGCTCGGGACGAGGCCCGGAATCTCCCCGGCCTTCTGCCAGCCGGCCATGCCCTCGGTCCACACCAGGGTGTCGGCCCCCACCATGCCCCGGGTGATCAGGTCGCGGAGCTGGGTTTCAGGCAGGGGGCCCTTTTGCTGGCCTTCGGATGCATAAAACCAGTTTCGGTTCGACATTTCTTGTTTCCTCGGGGCGCGCGCAGGGACACGCGATAGGCGAAACGAACCAGCAAGACCGCTGGCCGGGGCGGGAAAGCCACATTGTGGCGGAGCGTTTCCAATCCGTACAGTGAGGGAGCTCACGCGCTGCGCATGTTTTCCGCTTCAACCTGCAACTTTTTTATGCCATTTGCCCAGAAAGCTGCCAGATTTGGCGGACGCGAAACGCCGGCTCGGGGATGGCAAATTGCCGCTCCGGGAGGCAGCAGGTGCCGGCTCGCGGGACGGCAAGTGCCGCTCCGGGACGGGCGCACACGGAAAACCTCAAGGGAATGAAGGCCTGAACCATGAAACTCGTCGTCGCGATCATCAAACCGTTCAAGCTCGATGAGGTGCGCCAGGCGCTGACCGCGATCGGCGTCCACGGCATGACCGTGACCGAGGTGAAGGGCTATGGCCGCCAGAAGGGTCATACCGAGATCTATCGCGGCGCCGAATATGTCGTGAACTTTCTGCCCAAGCTTCGGATCGAGATCGCCGTCGATACCGAGCTCGCCGACAAGGCGGTCAGCGTCATCACCCAGCACGCCCGCACCGGCCAGATCGGCGACGGCAAGATCTTCGTGACGCCGATCGACCACGCGCTGCGCATCCGCACCGGCGAGACCGACAACGACGCGCTCTGAGCTTTATCAAGATCACCGCCGGCAACGACGCCGGCGCACGCCACAACCACACGCCAAGAAACGACGACCGCCGGGGAATGATGATGGGGGCACGAGCTCTTCGTGCAGCGATATCAGCTGCGCCGATCACTGCTGCAATCCTGCTGGCGTGGGGCACGCCGGCCTTCGCCCAAGATACTGCGGCCAGCTCCGGCATCAACGCCGCCGACACCGCCTGGATGATCGTCGCCACCGCGCTGGTGCTGATGATGACGATCCCGGGACTGGCGCTGTTCTACTCCGGCATGGTGCGCAAGAAAAACGTGCTGGCGACGATGGCGCAGAGCCTCACCGCCGTTGCGCTGGTCTCGATCCTCTGGGTCACCTTCGGCTATTCGCTGAGCTTCGTCGGCGACGGTCCATGGCTCGGCTCGCTCGATCGCTGGTTCCTGGCCGGCATCACCATGGACAGCATCAATCCGGCGGCGAAGACCATCCCCGAAGCGCTGTTCATGCTGTACCAGATGACGTTCGCGATCATCACGGTGGCGCTGGTCGCAGGCTCGGTCGCCGACCGCATGCGGTTCTCCGCCTATGTGCTGTTCTCGATCGGCTGGTTCATCTTCGCCTATGTGCCGCTGGCGCATTGGGTGTGGGGCGGCGGCTTCCTCGCATCAGCGGGCGTGCTGGATTTCGCCGGCGGTCTTGTGGTGCATCTCTCCGCCGGCATCAGCGGCCTGGTCGCGGCCAAGGTGATGGGCAACCGCCATGGCTATGGCCATGACAATCTTTCGCCGTTCGACCTGTCGCTCGCAGTGGTCGGCACCGGCCTGCTCTGGGTCGGCTGGTTCGGCTTCAACGGCGGGTCGGCGCTCGCGGCCAATTCGCGCGCGGTGATGGCGATCACCGCCACCCATCTTGCGGCCTGCGCCGGCGCGCTGACCTGGGGCGCGATCGAATGGGCGACGCGCCGCAAGCCGTCGGTGCTCGGCATGATCTCGGGTGCGGTCGCGGGGCTCGGCACCATCACGCCAGCATCCGGCTTCGTCGCGCCGTGGCACGGCGTCATCATCGGCATCATTGCCGGCCTGGTCTGCTTCTGGGCCTGCACCTGGCTGAAGCATCGCTTCAAGTATGACGACTCGCTCGATGTGTTCGGCGTGCACGGCATCGGCGGCCTGACCGGCACGCTGCTTGCCGGCGTGTTCGCAGCCTCCGCGATCGGCGGCACATCCGGCCTGCTCGAGGGCAATCCGAAGCAGCTGCTGATCCAGCTCTACGGCGTCGCGGTCACCTTTGTCTGGTGCGGCGGCGTCACCTTCGTGCTGCTCAAGCTGGTCAGCGCCTTCGTCCCGCTGCGCGTCTCGATGCAGCAGGAGCTCGAAGGTCTCGACATCTCGCAGCACGGCGAGGCGTTGCAGTAGCAGCCGAGCTCGTATCGCCGGGACGAGATGGGCCCTGCGAGGGCGAATTCGTAAAACAACCCCATGCAAAGTACCCGTGCGCCGCGACGTCACGCTGCACGGGACAGTTCAGGCTTGCACGACACATAAGTATATGCTTATGTGTCGGCATGGTCGATACCGATATCTTCAAGGCGCTGGCCGATCCGACCCGCCGCAAGGTCTTTGAGAAGCTGGCCGGCGGCAGCCTGAACGCCAGCGCCTTGCGCGACGGACTTGAGATCAGCCAGCCGGCGATGTCGCAGCATCTGGCGGTGCTGCGCGCGGCAGGGCTGGTGCGCGAGCAGCGACAGGGCCGCTTCGTGAACTATGAGGTTGACCCGGACGGCATCGCCAGCATCGGGACCTGGCTCGCCCGCTACCGCGCCTATTGGCCGAAGCGCATCGAAGCGCTCTCCGATCTGCTGAAGGACATGGATCAATGAGCGACACAGTTGAGCCTGATCATGCCGACGCCGACCTGGTGCTCGAATACGAGCTCGATGCACCGCCCGAAAAAGTGTGGCGCGCGGTGACCATTCCAGCCCTGCGCGAACGCTGGCTCCCGGATTGCGATCTCGCGGACGCTGAACCGCTCTCATCAATCGCTGGCGAAGAGGTGCGCTTCCGGCTGCGTGAGTCCGAGCCGCCGTTTCGCGAAAGCCATGTCACCTTCCGGATCGAGCCGAACGAGGCCGGCGGCACCCGCTTTCGCATCATCCAGCAAGCCCGCGACATCAGCGCAAAGCAGCCGCAGCCGGCCAACAGCAACAACCGCTGCCTGATGCGCGCGGCCTGATCACTTTAGAACTCGTTGAGACTTCATCACCTGCAGCAATGGAGGTCGCCGATGCGCGACATGATGCAACTCGTCCCTATGGTCGTCGAACAGTCGACCCGCGGCGAACGTTCCTTCGACATCTATTCCAGGCTCTTGCGCGAGCGCATCATCTTCCTGAACGGCGAGGTCAATGATGCGATGTCCGGACTGGTCTGCGCCCAGCTGCTGTTCCTCGAGGCCGAGAATCCTCACAAGCCGATCAACCTCTACATCAACTCCTATGGCGGCGTGATCACCAGCGGGCTTGCGATGTACGACACCATGCAGTTCATCAAGGCGCCGGTGCACACGCTGTGCATGGGCACGGCGCGCTCGATGGGATCGTTCCTTTTGATGGCCGGCGAGCCCGGTCACCGCGCCGCGCTTCCGAATGCGAGCCTCCACGTGCATCAGCCGCTCGGCGGCTTCCAGGGCCAGGCATCCGACATCCTGATCCATGCCACCGAAATGCAGGAGACCAAGCGGCGCATCATCCGGCTCTATGCGCAGCACTGCGGGCGCACCGAAGCCGACGTGGAACGGACCCTGGATCGCGATCACTTCATGTCCGCGCAGCAGGCGCTCGAATGGGGATTGATCGACAAGGTCTTCGCCGAACGCGACGCCGCCTAAAAACATGATCCGGTACCGCGCTGATATCGGTCGCTGGTGTGCTGAATGCGAAGTTCGTGCGATTTCGCGGCAACCACCTTCACGAACTTCGGATTCGGGACACTAGAGCGGCCGCACCGTTTCATGACAGCGCCATCGATTTGCGCTTCAGCTCGGTGTGCGGCGCGATGGCCCGCGCGACATCGGGACCGATCGATCCTCCACGCTTGCCGCCGCGGCGATCGATCAGGCTCGCGACGACAGCGCGTCGCGCATGACGAGGCGTGAGCGAATGGTCGGCGTTCGGCAGCGTCAACCGCGTCACGCCAGGGATGCTTGTGAGCCGTTTGCCGTCCTGGCCGAAATGGCGTGCGATCTCCTGCAGGCTGAGATCGCCGTCCGAGGTGACCATGAGGACGCGTACGTCGCGACTGCAAAGCTCGCGCATCCAGCGCTCGACGCGGTTACGACCAAGCAGGGCTGACGGATGCGTCGCCGACAACGTCGACTTGACGGCTTCCAATCCGCGCCGCACCAGCCGCCTGGCGCTATCTGACACTGACAGCTTCCAGGCGGACCTGGTCGTCATCGCAGATCCCTCCGCCGGACCGATCTGCTGCCGGCTTCCGCGATTCGCCTTGGAGGTTTCGTATGCTTTCCAGGCCGTCAGCTCCAGCGCGTAGGAACTGTTCCAGGCAAAGCAGAGCGGGTTGATCATGGTCAGGGCGCGGACGCGGAGGTCCGCGCGCGCAGTGTGAAGGGCCTGGAAGGCGCCCGAGCATGTGCCCACAAGCTCGACCTTGGCAAAGCCCGCCCGCTGCATCCAGTCGATCGCCGCGCTGACGTCGAGGCGGGTGCTGGAATCATAGAGAAACAGACGGTCGCTCGCAGCATCGTCGCTCAGGCCGATGCCCGGCAGGTCGATGCGCAGCGACGCCACGCCGGCGGCCGCCAGCTCGCGTGCCGCCTCGACCGTGCCGCGCGCCCAGCCGACATGCGGCACGCCGCCGGAGTTGAGGAAGATGACCGGATCGGCCGCAGCATGGCTGACACGCGGCCGGGTCAGCACGCCACAGATCGATGACGCCTGCCCGATCACAACCGGCTCTTCCGTGTAGTGCGCCCCCTCCAGTATCTCGCGGCCGGGCAAGGGTTCGACGCGTTGAACCGCGCCGGCGACGGCCCGATCGGACAGCCAGTCCGTCCAGCAACCGACAACGTCGGCCGGAATCCGGTTCGCGGTCGGGTCGCACATGAGCAGATGATAGTCCTTGAACTGCACGATCGTCGTGCTTTCGACCGAAGTCCGGCCAGCGCGGATTTCAGAGACGGCCAACGGCTGTCCATTCGCGATCAAAAGCGTCGGCATGGGCGGAAGGGCCGCGACGGCCCGCCGCCAATCCAGCATCGACAGATCGGCGAGCGTCTCATGCGAAAGCCGGAAGCCGACGGCCTCGCGTCCCTCGGCGAACGTCGCGTCGCTTGCGGCGCCCTTGGCGAGTGCCCCATCGATCACGCGCGACATCGCGGTGATTTCGCGCACATAGGTTTTGCCCGAACCCGGTGGCGCCAGCAAAGCAAGGCCCGCCACGTCATCGCGTCCCACTGCGGCGAGCGGGGCCAGCAGCGCGCCGAGACGGAAGCCGGCGAGGATGACATCCTCCACGCCGCAATCCCGCTTCAACCGGTCGATCGCCGCGCCGATGCTTGCAGTCCAGGCCATCACCTGGCCCGGCGCCGCGTGGTCGCCGGCCGCGTTGCCGCAGCCGGGATAGTCGAACAACAGGGTAGGCAGGCCCGCCGCGGCCGCCTTGTCGGACAACAGCTTCAGGAATCGGCGACTGCACAGATCCTCATGACCATGCGCGCCGGCAATGACGACACCCCGCCTTCCCTTCGCTTCGTTCAGCCAGCCGATGGTATCGGCAAAGACAATTGGTTTCATGTCATGCTCCCGGCGGACTCATTTGTCCGCCCGACTTCCAATTCTTCCGCTCTGGGCGCCTCGTAGCTCATGTCGCGATCGGCATTGAGCGCCGTCACTGTGCCGCCAGGCGTCGCCACATGCGGACCGTCAAGGCCGACCTCCCGCTCGGTGCCCGGCATCAGGTGAAAATTGTTCTCCGCTGGAACGAACAGATCGTCCTGGATGGAGACATGATAGGCCGCGCGTTTGCAGGCGAGCCGCAGCCGCCACGCGTCCTTCCGGCGCACCAAGCTCACAGTCAGGCCCACGTCGCGCCGCGCGGTCATGACATCCGGCAACACATGGAAGGCCTCGGCAAAGACCTTCCCGTCGTCGCAGTCTTCCAGCCTTGCCACGGTGACTTCATGTCCGGGCGGCCCGAAGCGATAGGCGTAGGAGATATCGAAAAAGGCGCCGAGCACCGAGAAGGCCGAAAGCGACAGGCCACCGTGCGCCGGCACGCTGATCGGCCGGCGCGCCGACACCACCGCCGTGACGCCGTCCCGCAGACAGGTCAGCGACAATGTCGCCTGGACGGTCTTCGCAGTATCGTTGACGGCATGGACGGTCAGCCCGTTGACGCCCTCATCGCTCAGGATCAGCCGCAGCGGGGCAAATGCCCGCCTGAGCCCGTGCCAGACGGGTTTCGGCCGGCCGGTCGAATCGACCACGCCCCAGCCCGCACCCGGCCGCAAGTCCTTCCAGAAGAACAGCAGCGCTCCGGCCGTCAGCGAACAGGGCCTGCGCCATTCGTCGATGGTGCGCTCCACCACCTCGGTCGTCACCGCACGCGAAAGCTCGAGATAGCGACTGGTATTCTCGATGCGCAGCCGGCGTGCGTCGACGGAAAAAAGCGTCTCCAGATAATGCTCGCGCACATCCTCGAAGTCCCAGGAGGCGCCGACGTCGCGCGGCACACCTGCCTTCCAGCGCGGATCGTGCACCGGCGGCACAGGCAGTTGCGCATCCAGCGTTGCCTTGTCAGGCACATTGGCAAAGGCAAGGCATTCGCTCGCGAAGCGCACCTCGGCCCGGCGCGCGTCATCCAGCGGACGGCGATAGGCACCGACCCCGTAATAATGCGTCGGCCCGCCATCGGCCGTGAACGGCAGGTTGCCGCCGGATGGCGATGACGTCACAAGCACCACGTCGGGACGCTGCGCTTCGGCGATGGGCCGCACCACCTTGTCGAACCAGGGCGTCGGGTCCATCGACATCGGCAAGCCCATCATCGCCGCCTGCTGCGCCACTTCGCTGCCGCCGCACAGAACGGCGAGTGACGGCGAATGCCTGAGCCGCCCGAGCAGATTCCCGACCTCGCGCGAGAGCGACGCCTGCCAGGCTTCGTCCTTCGCCGGATAGTCGAAATTGGCGAGCATCAGGTCCTGCCAGACCAGGATGCCCATCTCGTCGCAAAGCTCGTGAAATGCGTCGCTCTCATAGACGAACGTGCCGCCGACCCTGAGCATGTTGACCCCGGCCCGCCGTGCAAGATCGAGGTCACACGCGACTTCCGCGCGTGAGGACGGCAGCCCCACCGGATCGGACGGCGTCCACACCGCGCCGCGGCAAAAGACGGATACGCCATTGACCACCAGCCGAAAGCCGCGGCCGTCGGCGCCACGATCGATCTCGATATGCCGGAAGCCGACGCGGCCGAGTGCAATTCGCATCGGGCCGAGCGTCAGGACGACCTCGTGCAACGCCGGTTCGCCATGGCTGTTCGGCCACCATGGCGCAACGTTCGCGATATCCAGTCTTGCCGTCAGCCGCGTGACTGTCTCGGCCGTCAACGCGGCGACAGCGCCCGCACAGGCGATCATGGCCGGCGTGCCGTCTAACGGCTCGACCAGCGTGACCGTGACCGAAAGATGCCCTGTCGTGCCGGCGAGGTCGGCCCGCATCTGCACATCGCGCACGGCTTGACGATCGGTATCGCGGATCAGCTTGATCGGCCGCCACGGTCCGACGATGTCGAAGCCCGGGGACCAACCCGGCATATGGCCGATCAGCGTGGTCCGCACGAGCCTCAGCCGCTGATCGTCGATCATGCGCGGCCTCCAGCGCGCACGCGGACCGGTCAAGGTTTCCAGATGGCGCCTGAGGCTGCGGAATGCGATGACCAGTTGCTCGCCGCCGGCAAGCGTCAGAGCCACATCATGGCGCTCGAACATCGAGGTCGAGGACAGCACGAGGCGATCGTCGAGCCAGACCTCCGCGACCGTCGCCAAGCCGTCAAATACAAGACGGACGGGTCCTGCGGCATCGAGCCGGCGACGATACCAGACGTCCTGGTCGTGCAGCGGAGCGGGATGGTTGCGGTCCCAGCGGCCAAGCGCTTCCAGCGCAGCTGCGGCGGTGCCGGGGCACGCCGCCTCCAGCCATTCGGCACTGCCGTCGACCGCCGCCGGAGACGCCCACGCGCCGGCCGGCGAGACGACCATGCGCCAGCCGCTGTCCAGGAGCTCGGCCGTCTCGGTCGTCGACACAAAAGTGTCCGTGCACACACGCATTCCCATGGCCGGCAAGCCAGTCCTATGCTGCCTTACTGGCGAGATCCGTCATACGACCGTCCAGCGCGTCCATCACCGTTTGCCAGGCCTTGGCCATCGGCCCGATGGCGTCCGCGAGCCCATCGAACCGATGCCGGGCCATGGCGCGGGCGAGCTTGAATTGCATGACCTTGGCGCCCTCGGCGATCGCCGCGGCGGCTTCGATCGCCTCAGCGAGACTGGTCTCGCCGTGCCGTCCCAGCCATTCCAGATGACTGGAGAGGAGTTCGAAATTGGCGCCCAGCTGCCGCAACGTGTTGAAGGCGTAGACGTGAAAATACTCCGGTGACCGGCCGGCCAGCACCTCGGCATGGCGGCCGAACACAGCCGCATAAGCGTCGAGCGGATTGCGCTTCGGCCTCCGCCGCAGATGCTGCGCGAGGATCTCGGTAGCGGCACCGACCGGATCGCGCGAAGGGCGCGTGGCGTCGAATTTGACGAACTCGGCATAAGGAAACAGCGGCAGGCCGCCGGCCGGCGCGCCGTCGCGCTGTCCGAAAATGCCGTCATAGTCCTCGCCGTCCAGCGCAAAGTAGCCGTCGTTGTGGAAGTAGGCCATGTGGCGGCGCCCGGGAACGAGCACGTTGATGCCGACCGTCGTCTTGGAATGGCCGGTGCGATAGGTGATGCCCTTGGTGTCGGGCAGATGGAAGGCATCGACCTCGACCAGCGGCAGCCGCCCGCGCTCGATCTGATTGAGAACATGCGTCTCCAGGCGATCGAACACGGACAGTTCCTGGATATCCAGGCCGGCCAATCGCTGCAGGTCGGCCGTCGGAAATTTGAAGAACGTGAACTGGTCGCCTTCGAAATCCTGCGCGACGGTGAAGCCGAGCGCCGCGACCGGGTCATTCCCGGTCGCATGCATCACCTCGATCAGCAGATCGACATAGCAGTTGGTCTGTGGCCATCGCCGCTCCGGATCGTGCAACCCGTGCGGCTTGTGGGCGGCCGGATCGAGCCCGGCGATGGCGCTCTTCATTTCAGTTGCCCCAAATCAGTTGCTCCAAAGCGTCTCACGCACGGAAGCCGGCCAGGCCTCGACGTCAGGGCCGTGATGGCGGAACAGCGCGAGCGCCACGCGCTCCAGCCCGAAGCCGACGCAGGCCGAGTGGCACAGGCTGCCATCCGCGAACTTCAGGCCCCAGGTCTGGCCGAAATGGTCGCGATGGTAGTTGAAGGACAAGCAGGCCGTCGGTTTCTCGATACTGGTCACCGGGATCAGCAGCTCGAACTTGAGTCCTTCGTCGCGCTGGTTGTTGGCCATCATCTTGCCGCCGCGGCCGAAGAACGGATCGTTGGCGAGGTCAACCTCGCATGGCAGGTCGAGTGATTCGATCATCGCCTTGCCGCGCTCCAGCCAGCTTTCGCGGAAGGCGCACACCTGCTCGGCCGTCCCAATGCGGACGAATTCGCGCATGCGGAAGAGCTGCATGCGCGCCGGATCCTTGGAAGGCTCGTGGCGGAAGCAATAGGAGGAAAGCTCGAACAGGACACCGTCGTCGGGCACCGGACCGCGCGCGGCAACGGTCGGATAGAGCGGGTAGCAGGCGGCCGGCGTCAGCACGACGTTCGTCGCCTGCTGCAGTTCGGTCCAGTCCTCTCCCGCGGCCATCATGCCGAGAAGCTGCGCATGCTCGCGCTCGCCGCCTATGAAGGAATGCACGCAGCCCGCGAGCTGCGGGAAACTCTTCATGTAACCGCTGCCTTCAAGCGTGGCGCGACTCATGCCCGGCGGGAAGTGGATGCGGGTTGCCTTGTCCGGCGCTCCGATGCTGGTCACGAGCCGCTCAAAGCGCTCGATCACCTCTTCGAAAACGCCAGAGCGGCCATAAAGCCCGTCTACTCCGGTCTTGAACAGGATGCTCTTGTCAAACAGAGTGTCGAGCAGGCTCGTGGCATCGAACGTCTTGGCGTCCATCTCAACCTCTCAGGCTGGTATCAAAGCGGCTCATCAGCAGGAGCGTCGCGGTGTTGGAAAGAATGCGGTCGTTCGAAATCATCAGCGGCGCGGAGGTCACGTCGCGCAGATGCCTGCCGACGCTGAACGGCGTGCCGTTCTTGTAGCCGACGATGCCGTTGATCTGCATGGCGAGCCGCACGATCGCCCCCGCCTTCTCGCTCGCGGCGACCTTCAGCGCGTTGATCTCGGCGGTGAAGCCGATCGAGGAAAGCGCGTCGTCATTGCCCTTGGCCGCATCGAAGCGGTGAATGGCCGCCGTGAGATGACCCTTCATCTCCTGAAGCAGGGCGGCCGCTTCGGCGAGCCGTAGCGCGCCCGGCGGGAGACTTCCATCCGCCTGCTTGCGCGCCGCAGCCTTGACGAACGCTTGCGCACGATTGAAGGCGTCGGTGGCGATACCGAACCAGGTCGCGCCCCAGAAGATATGCGAGCTCGCCAGCATCGACTGCGCCGCGATCTCCGAGAACGGCTTGGGGAAGATCTGCGCCGCGTCCCCGTGCGCGACAAGATGGAAACCGTCCGAACAGGTGCCGCGCATCCCGAGCGTGTCCCATACGGAGGTGCGCTCCAGCGTCCGGTTCAGGTCTGCGGGAATGACAACCATCACCTGATCGGAGCTTGCGGCGTCCGGAGCGCGCCGCGCCGTGGCGAGAATTGCGTCGGCATGGCGGCCATAGGAAATGACGGTCGCTTCCTTGGTCAGCGAGAAACGGCCGTCTGCCACTTCAACCGCACAGATCGAATTGCGCAAATTGCCGCCGATGCCGCCTTCCGTGGTCGCGGAGGCCACCAGCAACTGCTCAGCCGCAATGCGACGCATATAGGCCAGATGCCAGTCGCTGGCGCCGCCGTGGCTGACGAAGCTCGACGTCTTGATCTGATGCATGGCGTAGATCATGGCGCTCGAGCCGCACGCCTGGGCGAGCTGGACGATGAGATCCGCGATCTCCATCGTGCCCAATCCCTCCCCGCCATGCTCGACGGGGATCGCGACGCCGAGCAGGCGCTCGCGCTTCAATGCTTCGATGGTGTCGGCCGGAAAACGGCCCTCGCGGTCGACCGCGTCGACCTGCTGCGCGGCGATCTTGGCGACCCGACGCATGCGCTCGGCCGGCGTGTCGGCAGAGGCCGGCACCGGCTCTATCATTCTCACCACGCTCATGGTGTTACGCCGCCTGCTGCGTAAGCCGTGAAACGGCGTCCGCGACGTTGGACAGCGACGAGAAGGTCCGTCGCGTGAGCATCGCTTCGGGAAATTCGATGTTGAATTCTTCCTCAAGCGCCAGCATCACCTGCACCGTGGCGAAGGATGTCAGCCCTGCGTCATAGAGATTCGTGTCGTCGGTGATCGTGTTGAAATCCAGCGAAATCATCGGCTGCTGCTCGAGCAGCGCGCGGATACGATCAATCATTGGTTGCCCCACCTGTCATTGAAGTTCTTATGCGGCGGCAATAGCGCAACGACGGCAACGGCGGCGTTAACGCCGGAACTACAATGCTACAGACAGCTAACGATCCGTAACGAACACTGCCGAAAGTGCGGGACTTGTACCGTCTTGGTGCGCTTGCCGCATACGGCCTTGGTCCGGCTCGCGCAGAACGGCGCGGCGATGATGCCCGCCACAGGCTTCGCTTGCCTTCGGGATCTCGGCGCAGGTCACGTCCGGGGGCGGGAATTCAGGCAAGCCGATGAAGCCCAACGGCAAATTCCCTCGGCGCAATCCGTCCGGCAGGCTCGCGAGTCGGCGGCCCGATCCAGAGGGTGGTCGCAGGCTGCGGGACAGCCTGCAGCTGTGTCTGGATACCGTCTCCTGCACCGCGGCTGAGCAGAATTGTGTCCGGAGTTGGCCGTGCCTGCGTTCTAGACAGGCCTGACCATATTTTAGGCGCGGCGGAATAGCGCAGGGGCAACTCCCTCCCGCAAAGCGGGAAAAGGTCCGGATTCATAATCCATTAGCGAACTCCGGCCGTTTGGCACGGCATTTGATTCTAAGGGTCCAGGCTGTGCCCGCGTAGTGGATGTCCTCCGCGTGGTGAACCTCAGTCGAAACTCCCGGTGTTCATTCGCACCGGGCCCAAGCGGGGATAGGACTCATGAAAATTGTTATGGCGATCATTAAGCCATTCAAGCTGGAAGAGGTCCGTGACGCCCTGACCGCCATTGGCGTTCATGGTCTCACGGTGACGGAAGTCAAAGGCTACGGCCGCCAGAAAGGCCACACGGAAATCTATCGCGGTGCCGAATATGCCGTGAGCTTCCTGCCCAAGATCAAGATCGAGGTCGCGGTCAATTCCGATCAGGTCGACAAGACCATCGACGCCATCACCTCCGCCGCCAAGACCGGTCAGATCGGTGACGGCAAGATCTTCGTCATCAGCCTCGATCACGCCGTGCGCATCCGCACCGGCGAGGCCGATGCCGCGGCCCTCTGATTTTCGCGCTCAAACCTTAAGACCTCAGGAGTGAAATAACATGACGTTCAAGCGTCCCTACGGCGCGGGACTGGCGGCCCTTGCAGTCGGCCTGTTCGCCGCGACCGCCGCCTACGCCGAGCCGACCGTCAACAAGGGCGACAACGCCTGGATGCTGACCTCGACGGTGCTGGTGCTGCTGATGACCATCCCCGGCCTCGCGCTGTTCTATGGCGGCCTGGTCCGCTCCAAGAACATGCTCTCGGTGCTGGCGCAGGTGTTCTACACGGTCTGCCTCGTCACCGTGCTCTGGGCCCTCTATGGCTACAGCCTCGCCTTCACCGGCGGCTCCGACTTCATCGGCGGCTTCTCCAAGGCCTTCCTGATGGGCGTCACGCCGGACTCGAAGGCGGCGACCTTCTCGGTCGACGCCAACATCTCGGAGCTCGTCTATATGTGCTTCCAGATGACCTTCGCGGCGATCACGCCGGCCCTCATCGTCGGCGCCTTCGCCGAACGCATGAAGTTCGCGGCGATCGCGCTGTTCATCCCGCTCTGGGTCACCCTGATCTATTTCCCGATCGCGCACATGGTCTGGTACTGGCCGGGTCCGGACGCGATCCAGGATGCCGCCAAGGCGCTCGCCGCCGCGGCTGACGGCGCGGCCAAGACCGCGGCGCAGGCCAAGCTCGACGAGATCAACGCCGATGCCGGCTGGATCTTCAAGAAGGGCGCGATCGACTTCGCGGGCGGTACCGTCGTGCACATCAACGCGGGCATCGCCGGCCTCGTCGGCGCGCTGCTGATCGGCAAGCGGACCGGTTACGGCAAGGAGCTGATGGCTCCGCACTCGCTGACCATGACCATGATCGGCGCCTCGCTGCTCTGGGTCGGCTGGTTCGGCTTCAATGCCGGCTCCAACCTCGAAGCCAATGGCGGCGCTGCGCTCGCCATGACCAACTCCTTCGTGGCGACGGCTGCGGCGGCGTTGTCCTGGATGTTCGCGGAATGGATTATCAAGGGCCATCCCTCGCTGCTCGGCGCGCTGTCGGGTGCGGTCGCGGGCCTCGTCGCGGTGACCCCGGCGGCCGGCTTCGCCGGTCCGATGGGCGCCATCGTGCTCGGCCTCGTGGTCGGCGTGGTCTGCCTGTTCTTCTGCACGGTCGTGAAGAACGCGCTCGGCTATGACGACTCGCTCGACGTGTTCGGCGTTCACTGCGTCGGCGGCATCGTCGGCGCGCTCGGCACCGGCATCCTGGTCAACCCGGCGCTCGGCGGTGCGGGGATCATCGACTACACCGCGATCCCGCCGAAGGTTGCCGATTACGACTTCGCGGCGCAGATGATCTCGCAGGTTTGGGGTGTCGGCACCACGCTGGTGTGGTCGGGCATCGGTTCGGCGATCCTCTACAAGATCGTCGACGTGATCGTCGGCCTGCGCGCCAACGTCGAGACCGAGCGTGAAGGCCTCGACATCACCGAGCACACGGAGCGCGCCTACAACATGTAGAATTAACGGCCCTTGAGGGCCGTTAATTTGGGTTCTCCCGGGGCGCGACCTCCCCAAGCGGTCGTTCCCAGAACTACGGTCCGGACACATACCCGGCAATGTCCGGGCCGTTGAGGGGCTCCAGCGCAAGCTGGGGCCCCTTTCTTTTTTCCGCGGCTTGAGAAAATATTGTCGGAATTGCCTGCCATTGTGGAATGGCAGGCTACAAACAACGAAAACGGGAGGATGTCATGAAGGTGCAGGGCAGGTGCTATTGCGGCAACGTGCGCTATGAGGCCGAGGGCGAGCCGATGATGGCGGCGCAGTGCCTGTGCCGGGAATGCCAGTACATCACGGGCGGCGGACCGAACATGTTCATGGCGATGCCGACCACCGGCTTCAAATACACCGCCAGCGAGCCCAAGCAGTTCACCCGCAAGGATCTCGACCGCGCCGTGACGCGCGAGTTCTGCCCGGAATGCGGCACGCACCTCGTGACCAAGGTGCCGGGCCTGCCCGCCACCATCCTGAAGGTCGGCACCTTCGACGACCCCTCGGTGTTCACCCCGCAGATGACGATCTACACCTGCGACAAGCAGACCTTCCACCATCTGCCCGAGGGCAAGCCGTCGTTCGAGAAGCTGCCGGCGCGGTAGTCGTCCCGCATCGCGTGCGTAGTCTGGATGGAGCGGCAGCGAAATCCGGCCCGCTGCCTGTCTTCTCCTTCCCCCTGAAAGGGGGAAGGTTGGGATGGGGGTCAGCCGCGCACGATGCTGTCTGCGGAGAAAATAGATCCCCACCCGCTTTGCTCTCCGAGCAAAGCGACCTCCCCTTTTCAAGGGAGGTTGGAGCCATCTAGCCGCGTCAGTCGACCAAAACTTCCTCGTCCGGCAGCTCGCTCGGTGCGCCGTCGCGCAAATAGCGATCGAGGATGTCGGCGAGCGACAGCGGCGTGAGGCGCTCCCGCGCGCCGGATAGATCGGCGATCGGCCACCAGCGGAAGCAATCGAGCACCCTTGCCTCGGCCTCGTCGGCCATCACGGGCGCGAAGCGATCGGCGCGCACGATCCGGTACTCTTCCTTTTGAGAGATCCGCCGGCCGCCCCAGTTGAAGGTGTGGTGACGCCGCCAGACGGCGGGCCCGGGCTCGAAATCGACCAGCCCCAATTCCTCCGCCAGTTCCCGCTGCAGCGTCGCTTCAGCCGTCTCGTCGCCCTCGACGCCGCCGCCCGGCGCGATCCAGAAGCAGTCGCCGCCGTGCGGCGGGCGAATCCGCATCAGCAGGACTTCGCGCTCGCCGGTGATGATGAGCGCCCGGACGGCGCGGCGGTGGATCATGTCTCGGAGCAATTTCGATACGGTTTTCTGGCGTGAGCGCTGATATCACGCGCCGGCCGACCGTGCCGCGCCGCCGATGGTTAATCGCGTCTTAACCTCGCCCTATCTATGGTGACTTGATCGGTTTACGGTCGGCGCCCCCTACCCTCCGACCGCAGTGAAAGTGCTGGCATTTCAATCATGGCAATGACCGCCTCATCCGGCTTGGCGCAGGGCGCCGGCGATGTCGCATCCGCCGGCCAGGCCGAGCGTTCCCCTTTCCTGCGCACGACCGAGCTGCTGGCGCCGTATCAGCCTGCCAAGCCCTTGATTACGCTGTCATTAGGCGAGCCGCAGCACCCGGTGCCCGATTTCGTCGGGCCGGTGCTAGCCAAGCATACCGCCGAATTCGGCCGCTACCCGATCGCCAAGGGCATCGAACCGTTCCGCCGCGCCGTCGCGACCTGGCTGTCGAGCCGGTTCCAATTGCCGCGGCCGGTCGATCCGGAGAGCGAGGTGATGGTGCTGAACGGCAGCCGCGAGGGGCTGTTCTTTGCCGCGATATCAGCCTCGCGCTACGTCGCGCCGCGCAAGGGCCGGCCGGCGATCCTGATGCCGAACCCGTTCTATCCGGCCTACGGCGCCGGCGCCCGCGCGGCCGGTTGCGAGCAGATCTACCTGCCGACCACGCTCGGCAACGGTTTCCTGCCCGACCTTGATTCGATCGACGAGGCGACGCTGGCGCGTACCGTCGCGTTCTTCATCGCCTCGCCTGCCAATCCGCAGGGCTCGGTCGCCTCGCGCGCCTATTTCACGCGGCTGAAAGAGCTCGCCGATCGCTTTGGTTTCATCATCCTGAGCGACGAGTGCTACTCGGAGATCTACACCCGCGAGGCGCCGGGCAGCATTCTCGAATGCGCCGGTCCCGACTTCAGCAATGTGGTGGCGTTCCAGTCGCTGTCGAAGCGCTCGAACCTGCCGGGCATGCGGGTCGGCTTCGCCGCGGGCGACAGGAAGTTTCTGGCCGCCTTCCACGAGCTGCGCAATGTCGCCGCGCCGCAGGTGCCGGTGCCGCTGCAGCATGTCGCGGTCGCCGCCTATAGCGACGAGGCGCATGTCGAGGAGAACCGCAGGCTTTATCGCATCAAGTTCGATTTCGCCGACCAGATCCTCGGCAACCGCTACGGCTACAAGCGCCCCGCCGGCGGCTTCTGCGTCTGGCTCGACGTCTCCGGGCGCGGCGGCGACGAGGCGGCGGCGGTCAGGCTCTATCGCGACGCCGGCGTGCGCGTGATTCCCGGCAGCTATCTGGCGCGCCAGCAGAACGACGGTTCCAATCCGGGCGCGGGCTATATCCGCCTTGCGCTCGTCTCCGACAGTGAATCGACGGCCGAGGCGATGCATCGCCTGGTCGAAACCCTGGGTTAATCGCGAAGCGCGAAGATTGAGTATGCCAGCGATCGAACGTGTCATCCCCCTGGTCGGCCATCTGCCGCTCTCGCTCCGCGAGGCGCTGGCACGACGGCTGCGCGAACTCACCGGGCTCGGCCTGATCGCGCTGTCCGGCGCCATCACGGCGGCGCTGATGACATGGTCGGTGCAGGATCCGTCGCTGAGCCACGCCACCTCGCGCGCGATCCGCAACGTGCTCGGCTATCCCGGCGCGATCGGCGCCGACCTGCTGATGCAGATCCTCGGCCTCGGCGCCATCATGCTGGTGCTGCCGGTCGCGGTGTGGGGTTGGCGGATGCTGACGCATCGCCCGTTCGACCGCGAGGCGCTGCGGCTCGGCTGCTGGATCCTGTGCACGGTGATCGCGGCGGGCTTCGCCAGCTGCTGGCCGCACAACACCGCATGGCCGCTGCCGACCGGGCTCGGCGGCGTGGTCGGCGACGCGCTGCTGCGTGCGCCGGCCGTCGTGTTCGGCCCGCCCGGCTTCATCTATCGCGTCGTGCTCGGCTCGATCCTGGTCGTCGCGATGACGGCAAGCTTCCTGTTCGCCTGCGGCTGGGGCGCGAAGGAGCAGGACGACGAGCTGACGCCGATATCTGACGATGACGAGCCGTTCGTCGAGGAAGAAGACAACGACCGCAGCTCGGTCTCGCTGGGCTGGCTGTTCCATGCGCTGATGAGCGCGAAGGCGCGGCTCGGCTGGCTGCTGACCACCGCCTACAGATCGCTGGTCTCGAGCGGTGCGCAGGGCCGCAGCTCTGCGTTCGAGCGCCAGGAGCCCAATATCGGCGGCGGCCGCTCGGCGCCCTCGATCGCGCCCGCACATGAAGATCATGATGAGGACGAAGCTGAAGCTTTCGACGACGAGGAGGAAGAGGAGGACGAGGAGGACGAGGCTCCCGCCGCCCGCGCCCCGCGCAAGAAGGCCGAGCCGAAGCCGAAGAAGAAGAATTCCGACAAGTTCGAGCTGCCCTCGGTCTCCGTGCTCAGCGCGCCGAAAGCCAGCGATCGCCAGCCGCTGAGCAAGGCCGAGCTCGAAACCAATTCGCGCTCGCTCGAGGGCGTGCTGCAGGACTTCGGCGTGCGCGGCGAGATCGTCAAGGCCAATCCCGGCCCGGTGGTCACGCTGTACGAGCTGGAGCCCGCGCCCGGCATCAAGTCGTCGCGCGTGATCGGGCTGTCCGACGACATCGCGCGCTCGATGAGCGCACTGTCGGCCCGCGTCGCCGTGGTTGCCGGCCGCAACGCGATCGGCATCGAGCTGCCGAACGCGCATCGCGAGAAGGTCTATCTGCGCGAGCTTCTGGTCGCCAAGGAAAGCATCGATTCGGTTGCGAAGCTGCCGCTGTGCCTCGGCAAGACGATCGGCGGCGATCCCGTCATCATCGATCTGGCGCGCACGCCGCATATGCTGATCGCCGGCACCACCGGCTCCGGCAAATCGGTCGCGATCAACACCATGATCCTGAGCCTGGTCTATCGGCTGCGGCCGGATCAGTGCCGCCTGATCATGGTCGACCCGAAGATGCTCGAACTCTCCGTCTATGACGGCATCCCGCACTTGCTGACGCCCGTCGTCACCGATCCGAAGAAGGCGGTGGTGGCGCTGAAATGGGCCGTGCGCGAGATGGAGGAGCGCTACAAGCGGATGGCCAAGCTCGGCGTGCGCAACATCGACGGCTACAATGCACGCCTCGTCGAAGCCAAGGCCAAGGGCGAAGAGCTGACGCGCACCGTCCACACCGGCTTCGACAAGGAGACCGGCAAGGCGATCTACGAGGAAGAGAAGCTCGACCTCGAACCGCTGCCCTACATCGTCATCATCGTCGACGAGATGGCCGACCTGATGATGGTCGCCGGCAAGGATATCGAGGGCGCGGTGCAGCGCCTCGCGCAGATGGCCCGCGCCGCCGGCCTGCATGTGATCCTCGCCACGCAGCGCCCGTCGGTCGACGTCATCACCGGCACGATCAAGGCGAACTTCCCGACCCGCATCGCCTTCCAGGTGACGTCGAAGATCGACAGCCGCACCATCCTTGGCGAGATGGGCGCCGAGCAGCTGCTCGGCCAGGGCGACATGCTCTACATGGCGGGCGGCGGCCGCATCAGCCGCGTGCACGGCCCGTTCGCCTCCGACGAGGAAGTCGAGAAGGTGGTGCGTCACCTCAAGACGCAAGGCGCCCCGGAATATCTCGAAGCCGTCACCGCGGAAGAGCCGACCGACGAGGACGGCGCCGTGTTCGATGCCACCGGCATGGGCGGCGACGGCGGCGGCGATCTGTTCACGCAGGCGGTTGCGATCGTCAAGCGCGACCGCAAGGCGTCGACCTCCTACATCCAGCGCCGGCTGCAGATCGGCTATAACCGCGCCGCCTCGCTGATGGAGCGGATGGAACTTGAGGGCATCGTCGGTCCGGCGAATCACGCCGGAAAGCGCGAAATCCTGGTCGGGGAGGAAGAAGGCCAGTTCTGATCGGGGGCGATCATCACGGAAAAACCATATCTCCCTCGGAAGAGGCGGGATAAAATCCGGCGCAGCGGGACGAGCGTCGAACAGAGACCTGACATATCTGATGGCAAAACACCTCATTGACCGCGGCACGCGCACCGCGCTGGCTCTTCTCGTCACCGCCGCGATCGCCGGCGCGGCGACTGCGCAGAATGCGCCGCCGCCGAAGCCCGCACCCAAGGCCGCGCCAAAAAAGGACGCCGGCGCGCAGACCAATGCGGACAAGAGCCCGACGACGACGGGCGCCACCCAGGCACCGCCGAACCCGGTGATTCCCGATCCGCGCCGCAACGTGCCCGCCAACATCTTCCAGACCTTCGACGCCAACCAGAAGGCGCAGGCCGCCAAGGTCTCGGCCTATCTCTCGTCGCTGCAAACGCTGGTCGGAAATTTCGTCCAGGTCGGCCCCGACGGCACCAAGACCAAGGGCGATTTCTACATCCAGAAGCCCGGCAAGCTGCGCTTCGAATATGACGATCCGAGCCCGATCGAGGTGATCGCGGACGGCTCCTCGGTCGCGGTGCGCGACCGCAGGCTCGCCACCCAGGACGTCTATCCGCTGTCGCAGACCCCGCTGCGCTATCTGCTGTCGGATCGCATCGACCTGATGAAGGACACCAACGTCATCAGCGTCACCGCCGACGACGTGTTCGTCAGCATCACGATCGAGGAGAAGCAGGCGCTGGTCGGCACCAGCCGCTTCCTGCTGATGATCGGCGCCAAGGACGGCAAGCTCAAGCAGTGGACCGTCACCGACCCGCAGGGCTACGACACGACCGTTGCGGTCTACAATCTCGACGCGACGCAGAAGCCCGATCCGGCGCTGTTCAAGATCGACTTCACGACCTATCCCGGCACCTCGCCGGGCTGATCGCGATGCCGTAGGATGGGTAGAACGCAGCGAAACCCATCCTTGACGCAGCGTGTTGTGACCGTGATGGGTTTCGCTTCGCTCTACCCATCCTACAAGCGCTTGCTTGTGGACAAAGCGCCAACCCGCACCGAGAACCGTGCTAAGACGCCCCTCTCATGCGGTTCTCCGTCACCACCTGGAACATCAATTCGGTGCGCCTGCGCATCGACACCGTCGCCAAGTTCATCAAGAGCGCGCGGCCGGATGTGCTGTGCCTGCAGGAGACCAAATGCATCGACGATGCGTTTCCGCTGAAACGCTTCAAGCGGCTCGGCTATGAGCACGTCGCGCTGAACGGACAGAAGGGCTATCACGGCGTCGCCATCGTCTCGCGGCTGCCCTTCGAGACGACCGACATCAGGACGTTCTGCGACAAGATCGATTCACGGCACATTTCGGTTTCCTTCGGCGAAAAGGCGCAGCTGTCAAAGCCGCTGGTGCTGCATAATTTCTACGTGCCGGCCGGCGGCGACATTCCCGATCCGGCGCTCAATCCGAAATTCGAGCACAAGCTGCAATTTCTCGACGAGATGAAGGCCTGCGAGCCGCTGCATCCACGCGGCGACGACCGCCACATCCTGGTCGGCGACCTCAACGTCGCGCCGCATGAGAACGACGTGTGGTCGCACAAGCAGCTGCTCAAGGTGGTCTCGCACACGCCGGTCGAAACCGAGAAGCTGCTCGCCGCGCAAGCGCATGGCGAATGGTTCGACATCGCGCGCGAGCGGATCCCGATGTCGGAGAAGGTCTACACCTGGTGGAGCTACCGCGCGGCGGACTGGACCGTCGGCGATCGCGGCCGCCGGCTCGATCACATCTGGGTCTCGCGCGCGCTGAAGGATCAGGTCAGCGATTTCAGGATCGCGCGCGACGCCCGCGGCTGGGAGCGCCCGTCGGACCACGTGCCGGTGACGGCGGTGATGGAGGTTTAAGGGCGCCGCCGACCCCCGACCCGTCATCCTGAGGAGCGCGGAACGCGCGTCTCGAAGGGTGCACGGCCCGGCTGGTGGCCGTCGACCCTTCGAGGCTCGCCCAGCGGCGCAATTGCGCCGCAAGGCTCGCACCTCAGGGTGACGGTTCAATGACCTTGCGGAATGACGCGCGGAAAGATCACGTACTCAACTTCCCGCCCGCCATCAGGATATCGCTTGCGAGCTGGCTGGTGCGCAGCGCGAGCTCGTCGCGCAGCCGAAGGGCCGCGGCGGGATCGCTTTCCAGCACGCGCTGGAACAGGCTGCGCGCGACGCGGATCACCGAGCCGCGCTCCAGCGCGGTGGCGGTCGACGGCCGCTTCATCGCGACGATCAATGCGAGCTCGCCGATCAGCGCGCCGGGACCGGCGATGATCTCGGCGCCGCCTTCCTCGACGCGGAAGGTGCCGCGCTGCACGACGTAGCCGGCGTCCGCAGCGTCGCCGGCCTTGAACAGCACGTCGCCTGCGTTGAAATCACGTTGCTCGGAGCCGATCGCCAGCATGCGCAAGGAGCTCTCGCCCAACAGACGCATTGTCGGGACCCGCTCGAGCAGGGCTACGTCATCATCGATCGACATTCAGGTCCGGTAACCGCGGTGCGCCTCGATTTCACGAATCGTTGAGCGCAAAGCGTATCACGGCACCAGCTTGTAGCCACCGGCTTCCGTCACCAGGATTTCCGGGTTGGCGGCGTCCTTCTCGATCTTCTGGCGGAGACGGTAGATGTGGGTTTCCAGCGTGTGGGTGGTGACACCGGAATTGTAGCCCCAGACTTCCTGGAGCAGGGTCTCGCGCGACACCGGCATCTGGCCGGCGCGATAGAGGAAGCGGAGGATCGCGGTTTCCTTCTCGGTCAGCCGCACCTTCCTGGCATTGGCGCCGGTCAGCATCTTCGAGCCGGGCCGGAACGAGTAGGGGCCGACCGAGAACACCGCGTCCTCGCTGGCCTCGTGCTGGCGGAGCTGCGCCCGGATCCGGGCCAGCAGCACCGCGAAGCGGAACGGCTTGGCCACATAGTCGTTGGCGCCGGATTCGAGCCCCAGGATCGTATCGGAATCGGTGTCGTGGCCGGTCAGCATGATGATCGGTGCCTTGAAGCCGCCCTTGCGGAGCGAGCGGACCACTTCGCGGCCGTCGGTGTCGGGCAGGCCGACGTCCATCAGGACCAGATCGGGGGAATTGGCTTTGGCGGCAGTGGCGCCCTTGGCGCCGGTGTCGACTGCGGAGGCTTCGAATTCCTCGTGCAGCGACAGCTGCTCGACCAGCGTATCGCGCAGATCGGTATCGTCATCCACGATCAAGATCTTGCGGGCATTGGCCATAGGTACAATCCTTCGGGGGCGGGGCGGTCAGAAGCGGAGGGCGCCTATGGCCGTAACATCGGCTAGATATGTTCTCAGGTAGGCGATTGTTACCGATTCACAAGGCAACGCAGTCTACCTCAAATCCGGCGGGGCAGGACGTGAATGTCCTGTAATGCCGGGAGATAGAATGTTCTGAACCTCCAAGGCAAGCTCAGTTTGGAACGATTCTTAGGGGAAGATCAGCTATTTCAATCACTTATATGACAGTTAAACGTGATCGGCCGCTCTCCATCATCGAGGTCCGAGCAGCCGCCGGCGACCCGCGCCGGGGCTGGCTGTCGGCCGATGGCTGGACCGTGCCGGTGGCGCTCGGGCGCGGCGGAATCCTCGCCAACAAGCGCGAGGGCGACGGCGGCACGCCGCGCGGCGTCTTCCATCCGCGCCAGCTCTGGTGGCGCGCCGACCGGCACCAGCGTCCGACGACTTTCCTGCCGACCCGGCCGATCCGGCGCGAGGATGCCTGGTGCGAGGACCCCGCCGACCGTCACTACAACCAGCCGATCCGGCTCGATCGCGAGCAGGGCGGCGACCGCCTGACTCGCGAGGACCATCTCTACGACTTTATCGTCGAGATCGATCACAACGCCGCGCCGCGCGTCGCCGGTCGCGGCAGCGCCGTATTCCTGCATCTGGCGCGGCCGAATTTCTCGCCGACCGCGGGCTGCGTCTCGATGACGAAAGCGTCGATGCTGCGGCTGTTGCGACGGATGTCGCCGCAGACCCGGATCGTTATTGGGTAGGGTGGTGGAATAGCTCAGCATCGGTTTTCCCACGCGACAGGCGCGACGCGTTTGTGCTGAGATCGCGCGCAACCAAGAATAATTCCCGCGGGAGTGAAAAAGCATGCTCGACAACAACCAGATCGCCGCTGCCTCGAACGTCCTGAGCGAGCACTGGCACGCGGGAACAAAACTCGGCGCACTCGATGGCGCAATTCGGCCGCGCGATCGCGCCGAGGGCTATGCGGTGCAAGCTGCGCTGGAGAAAACGTCGCGCGAAAAACTGTTCGGCTGGAAGATCGCGGCGACCAGCACGGCCGGCCAGAAGCACATCAATGTCGCCGGCCCGCTCGCGGGGCGCATCCTTGCCGAGACGGTGATACCGGATGGCGGCACCGCGTCGATGCAGGGCAACGAGATGCGCGTCGGCGAGCCGGAATACGCCTTCCGCATGGCGCGCGACCTCGCGCCGCGCACAACGCCCTACAGCGTGCAGGAGGTGCTGGATGCCGTCGGCACGCTGCATCCGGCGATCGAGATTCCGGATTCGCGTTTCGCCGATTTCGTCGCCGCAGGCGAAGCGCAGCTGATCGCCGACAATGCCTGCGCGCATTTGTTCGTGCTCGGACCCGCAACGACAGCGGACTGGCGCGCGATCGATCTGGTCGAGGACCGCCCGACCATCACACTGCGCGGCGAACGCTATATCGGCCACGGCAAGAACGTGCTCGGCGATCCCCGCGCGGCGCTCGCCTGGTGCGCCAACGAGCTGCGCGCGCTCGGGCTGACCTTGCGGGCAGGGGAAGTCGTCACCACGGGCACCTGCCATCCCCCGCTGCCGATCGCCGCCGGCGATGAATTCGCGGCCGATTTCGGCGCGATCGGAAAAGTGTCGGTGAAGTTCGCGTAGGCCGCGCACGCGCCACATACACCCGTGTCGTCCCTGCGAAAGCAGGGACCCATAACCACCGACGTTAGTTGTTGCCCGCCGATCTGGCCGCGTGCCCCATGCAATGGCCGCGGAGTATGGGTCCCTGCTCCCGTGCGCAATTGCGCACTAGGCAGGGACGACAGTCAGTTATGCGGCACCGTCCGCGTCCCAAAAATCGCCGAGCCCACCCGAACATGGGTGGCGCCCATCTGGATCGCCACCGCGAAATCCGCGCTCATGCCCATCGAGAGATTCGTCAGACCATTGCGCGCGGCGATCTTGGCGCAGAGCGCGAAGTGCGGCGCCGGCGCCTGGTCGACCGGCGGGATGCACATCAGTCCCGAGATCGACAGGCCGTAGGTGTCGCGGCATGCCGCGATGAAGGTATCCGCGTCCTGCGGCGCGACGCCGGCCTTCTGCGGCTCCTCGCCGGTATTGATCTGGACGAACAGTTCCGGGTGCTTCCCTTGATTTTTGATTTCCTTGGCTAACGCTTCGCAAATGCTGGTGCGATCGACCGAATGGATCGCATCGAACAGCGCGACCGCCTCCTTGGCCTTGTTCGACTGCAACGGCCCGATCAGATGCAGCTGCAATCCCGGGTGAGCCTGGATTAGCGCCGGCCACTTGCCCTTGGCCTCCTGGACGCGATTTTCGCCAAATACGCGCTGTCCCGCGCCGATAATCGGCAAAATTGCGTCAGCCGCGAATGTCTTCGACACCGCGATCAAGGTCACCGACGCGCGGTCGCGCCGCGCTTCCTTGCAGGCATGGGCGATCTCGCGTTCGACGGCGGCGAGGCCAAAGGCAGGGTCACGTGGTGAACCGGGCGGTAACGGCGTGGTCGGGCTTTGCGTCATGCTTGTGCCGTTCTCTGACAGGTGCGGGGGGTTGGCTCGAATTTTACCAAATTCGGGAAAGGCTTTTTGAAGCCCTGCATTCTACCTTGCGCACGGGCAAGGGAATAGAATGTCGGGCGTCACTTTCAACCGCAACCGGGTCAGGCTCAAGAAGGTTCTGGGAATTCGTGCCCGGCTGGCCTTGCTTGCGCTGATGCTGGTCGCGCCCCTGATGCTCGACCGCGTCCGCACGCTGGAGGATTCCCGCAGCAAGCAGATTGCGCAGGCCGCGGCCGGCTATGCCAGTCTCACCGCCCATGCCGCCGAGACCCAGCGCGAGGTGGTCTCCTCGGTTGAGACCATGCTGAAATCCGCCGCCTATATCCGCGCTTCGGGCGGCATCGCGCAGAGCTGCGAGGTGCTCCGCGCCAGCCTGCCGACGGTGCTGCCCTGGATCCGCAGCATCATGTTCGTCTCCAGGGACGGGCTGGTGCAGTGCTCGACCCTCAACGTCCAGGTCGGCCTCAATGTCGGCGACCGCGACTATTTCAAGAAGGCGCAGGACAACCGCGGCTTCGTGTTCAGCGACTATCTGCGCGGCAGGACCAACGGCCGCCCGATGATGATGGCCGCCTATCCGGTGGCCGCGATCAATCCGGAGCAGGATGCCGTCGTCGTCGCCGGCATCAACATCGACTGGCTGTCGCAGATCATGGCCAATCTCGGCGGCCAGCCCGGCATGTCGGCCGTTCTCGTCGACAGCACCGGCGTCGTGATCGCCGCGCCCGCGGATCACGCGAGCCTGATCGGCCGCTCGCTCGACACCATCCCGCTGATGGCGGCGATCGCCGAGAAGGCGCTGAGTTACGACGAGCCGTCCGGCTCGGTGTCGTTCACGGCGTCCGACGGCGCGCAGCGCACGCTGAGCTTCGCGCGCATCGCCGGAACGCAGTCGCGGCTGATCGTGAGCATGGATGAGGCCAAGGTGACCGCGGCGATCAACCGCGAGATCCGCACCGCCTATCTGCAGCTCGGCTTCGTCTGCCTGTTCGTCTTGTTGGGTGCCCTGGTCGGCGCCGAGCGGCTCGTGATCCATCCGATCGAGCTGATGACCGGCATGGCGCGGCGGTTCGGCGAGGGCGACTGGTCGGCACGCGTCGCCAAGCACAAGCTACCGGCGGAATTCGTGCCGCTGGCGCGCGCCTTCAACGCGATGGCGGCGCAGCTCAGCCAGCGCGAGCGCGAACTGGTCGCCTCCAACGATCGTCTCACCGTGATGGCCTCGATCGACGCGCTGTCCGGCCTTGCCAACCGCCGCGGCTTCCAGAGCCGGCTCGACTTCGAATGGATGCGGGCGCAGCAATATGAGTGCGAGCTGTCGCTGATGATGATCGATGTCGATCACTTCAAGCTCTACAACGACACCTACGGCCATCCCGAAGGCGACGTCTGCCTGACCCGAATCGGCGAAGTGCTGTCCGGGATCGCTGCCGACACCATGGGCTTTGCCGGCCGCTATGGCGGCGAGGAATTTTGTCTGTTGCTGCCGAACACCGATGCCGCGCATGCGCTCGCGATCGGCGAGACCGTGCGCACCGCCGTGCTCGGCCTCGCCGTGCCGCACACGTCCTCGAGCCATTGCGTCGTCACCGTCAGCGTCGGCGTCGCAACAACAAAGCCGAACGAGACCCAGCGCCCCGGCGACCTAATAGAGGCCGCCGACGCCGCCCTCTACGCCGCCAAACGCCGCGGCCGCAACGCCGTGATCGAGCACGGCTTCCTGCAGACGCTGGACGAAGCCGGGATGGCGCTGGCGAGCTGAGATCATGCGCGGTCGAGCCGCGCCATGAGCGCGGAACCATGGACGATCGGCGACGCCGCCTATTCAGCGTCGTCCTGGCGAAGGCCAGGATCCATTACCCCCACCGTTTATTATTGCGCGAAGCTGGGGCCACGATCCCTTCCTCGACAAAGCTCTGTGGTCCTGGCCTTCGCCAGGACGGCGAGGAGGCTGCAGACGGCGCCCCTGCGACAGCGGCAGGGCGGCTGCGCGACGGGATGGGGCGTTTGGAGGCCCCAAGCCGTTGACCGCGCAGGCGCTTTTGTGGCCTAGTCCGCCGTCCCCGGATGGGACCCGAAAATCACCCAAAGCCACCCAAAATCCTTGCGATTTCATGACCGCCGAACGCTATAACGCCCGTGAATCCGAACCCCGCTGGCAGCGCCTGTGGGACGAAAAGGCGATCTTCGCCTCCAAGAACGACGATCCGCGGCCGAAATACTACGTGCTCGAGATGTTCCCCTATCCGTCGGGGCGCATCCATATCGGCCATGTCCGCAACTACACGCTCGGCGACGTGCTGGCCCGCTTCATGCGCGCCAGGGGCTACAACGTGCTGCACCCGATGGGCTGGGACGCGTTCGGCCTGCCGGCCGAGAATGCCGCGATCGAGCGCAAGGTAGCGCCGAAGGCCTGGACCTACGACAACATCGCCGCGATGAAGAAGCAGCTGCGGTCGATCGGGCTGTCGCTCGACTGGTCGCGCGAATTCGCGACCTGCGACCCCAGCTACTACAAGCATCAGCAGAAGATGTTCCTGGACATGCTGCGCGCCGGCCTCGCCGAGCGCGAGAAGCGCAAGCTGAACTGGGATCCGGTCGACATGACCGTGCTCGCCAACGAGCAGGTGATCGACGGCCGCGGCTGGCGCTCGGGCGCCGTCGTCGAGCAGCGCGAGATGAGCCAGTGGGTCTTCAAGATCACGAAGTACTCGCAGGAGCTCCTGGAAGCGCTGGATGGTCTCGACCGCTGGCCCGACAAGGTGCGGCTGATGCAGCGCAACTGGATCGGCCGCTCCGAAGGCTTGCTGATCCGCTTCGCACTGGATGCGGCGACCACGCCGGCCGGCGAGAGCGAGCTGAAGATCTTCACCACGCGACCGGACACGCTGTTCGGCGCCAAGTTCATGGCGATCTCGGCGGATCATCCGTTGGCGGTAGCCGCCGCCGCGAAGAATCCGAAGCTCGCGGAGTTCATCGCCGACATCAAGAAGATCGGCACCGCGCAGTCGATCATCGACACCGCCGAGAAGCAGGGCTTCGACACCGGCATCAGGGCGGTGCATCCGTTCGATCCGAACTGGAAGCTGCCGGTCTATGTCGCGAACTTCGTGCTGATGGAATACGGCACCGGCGCGATCTTCGGCTGCCCGGCGCACGACCAGCGCGACCTCGACTTCGTCAACAAGTACAATCTCGGCAACACGCCGGTGGTCTGCCCGGAAGGGCAGGATCCGGCGACATTCCGCATCACCGACACCGCTTATGATGGCGACGGTCGCATGATGAACTCGGACAATAAGTTCATTCACCTGAATGGTCTTACGCCTGAGCAGGCGTTTGAGCTTGTCGCCAAGAAACTGGCTTCGACATTGCTCGGCAACGCTCCCGTCAGTGAGCGGCAGGTGAATTTCCGCCTGCGCGACTGGGGCATTTCGCGCCAGCGCTATTGGGGCTGCCCGATCCCGGTGATCCATTGTCCGACGTGCGACGTGGTGCCGGTGCCCGACGACCAGCTGCCGGTGACGCTGCCGGAGGATGTCAGCTTCGACAAGCCGGGCAACGCGCTCGACCATCATCCGACCTGGAAGCATGTCACTTGCCCCAAGTGCGGCGGCAAGGCCGTGCGCGAGACCGACACGATGGACACCTTCGTGGACTCGTCGTGGTACTTCGCGCGCTTCACCGACCCGTGGAACGAGACCGCGCCGACCACGCCCGCGGTCGCCAACCGGATGATGCCGGTCGACCAGTATATCGGCGGCGTCGAGCACGCGATCCTGCATCTGCTCTACAGCCGCTTCTTCACCCGCGCGATGAAGGCGACCGGCCACATCGACATGAGCGAGCCGTTCGCCGGCATGTTCACCCAGGGCATGGTGGTGCACGAGACCTACCAGAAGGCCGACGGCAGCTGGGTCACGCCGGCCGAGGTGAAGATCGAGGTTGGCGGCAATGGCCGCCGCGCGGTGCTGATGGCGACCGGCGAGGACGTCGCGATCGGCCCGATCGAGAAGATGTCGAAGTCGAAGAAGAACACCGTCGACCCCGACGACATCATCGCGAGCTACGGTGCCGACGTCGCGCGCTGGTTCATGCTGTCGGACTCACCGCCGGACCGCGACGTGATCTGGAGCGACGAACGCGTGCAGGGCGCCTCGCGCTTCGTGCAGCGGCTGTGGCGGCTGGTGAACGAATCGGCCGAGATCGCCAAGACGGCGCCGGCGGCCCGGCCGGCGACGTTCGGGCCCGACGCATTGGCGCTGCGCAAGGCGGCCCATGGCGCGCTGGACAAGGTGTCGTCCGGGATCGAGCGGCTGCATTTCAACGTGTGTCTCGCCCATATCCGCGAGTTCGCCAACGCGCTGTCCGAGGTGCTGGCGAAAGGCGACAAGCCGACGCCGGACCTGGCTCCCGATGTTTCTTGGGCCGTCAAGGAGGCCGCGACTATCCTGGTGCAGCTGTTCTCGCCGATGATGCCGCATTTGGCTGAGGAGTGCTGGGTGGTTCTGGGCCAGACCGGGCTGGTTTCCGAGGCCGATTGGCCACAAATCGAGCGCGATTTGCTGGTCGAAGACAGCGTGACCCTGGTCGTCCAGGTCAACGGTAAAAAACGAGGTGATGTTACCGTGCCACGGGCGGCGCAAAATGCGGATATAGAGGCTGCCGTTTTGGCGCTCGATGCGGTAAAAGCCGCCTTGGGTGGCAAAGCCGTCCGCAAGGTGATCGTGGTGCCCATGAGGATCGTCAATGTTGTCGGCTAGGATCAGGATCGCCGCCCGGCTCGTGGCCGTGGCTGCCTTGGCCGCGCTGACGGCCGGATGCTTCCAGCCGATGTATGCCGAGCGCACCCTCGACGGCCAGTCGTCCGCCCTGCGCGAGAAGCTGATGGGCGTCGAGGTTCCGCCGGTCGACAAGCCGAACGCCTCGCGCGAGGCCCGGGTCGGCGTCGAGGTCCGCAACGCCCTCGCCTTCAAGCTCTACGGCACCGCCACCGGCGCACCGCCGACGCATCGGCTGGTGCTGCGCTTCACCACCAGCCGCTCCTCGTTGATGATCGACCAGGCCACGGCGCTGCCGACCAGCGAGAACTACGGCATCGACGCCCAGTTCAACCTGGTCGAGATCGCGTCGAACAAATCTGTGATGACCGGCACCACGTTCTCGCGCGTGTCCTATGACATGCCCGGCTCCTACCAGCGTTTCGCCCGCGCCCGCGCCTTCCGCGACGCCGAGGACCGCGCCGCGCAGGAGATCGCCGACAACATCCAGACCCGCCTCGCCTCCTTCTTCTCCACCGGAACCTGATCGCCGCATTGGTCGCGCTTCGCGGAAAAGAGATCGACAGCTTCCTCGCCCGGCCTGACGCGGGCCGTCCGATCATCCTGCTGTACGGCCCGGACTTAGGCCTGGTGCGCGAGCGCGCCGATGCGCTGATGGCCTCCGCGGTCGACGATCCCAACGATCCATTCTCGCTGGTGCGGCTCGATGGCGACGAGCTCGCCGCCGAACCGTCGCGGCTGGTCGACGAGGCCATGACGATGCCGCTGTTCGGCGGCCGCCGCGCCATCCGCGTCCGCGCCGGCTCGCGCAACTTCTCAAGCGGCGTCGAGACGCTGACCGAGACGACCGCGCTCAGGGATTGCCGCATCGTGATCGAGGCCGGCGAGCTCAGGCCGGAATCGCCGCTGCGCAAGATCTGCGAGCGCGCCAAGAATGCAGTAGCGATCGGCTGCTATCCCGACACCGAGCGCGACCTGACCAAGCTGATCGAGGACGAGCTGCGCGTATCGAATCTGCGGCTCGCGCAGGATGCGCGCGCGGTGCTGATGTCCCTGCTCGGCGGCGACCGCATGGCCTCGCGCAACGAGCTGCGCAAGCTTGCGCTGTTCGCGCACGGCAAGGGCGAGATCACGCTCGAGGACGTCATGACCGTGGTGTCCGACGCCTCCGAGCTGAAGCTCGACCCGATCGTCGACGGCGCCTTCGCCGGCAACGCCGCGCTGGTCGAGAGCGAGTTCACGAAAGCAATGGTCGCCGGCACCTATCCCGGCGTGATCATCTCGGCCGCGCAGCGCCAGGCGGCATGGCTGCACAAATCGGCGCTGGCGATCGCGGACGGCACGCCGGCGTCAGCCGTGCTCGAGGGCGGATTTCCGCGGCTGCACTTCTCGCGCAAACCCGCGGTCGAAATCGCGCTGCGCAATTTCACGCCGCCGCGGCTGGTGAGCGTGATCGATCAGCTCGCGACCGCGGCGCTCGACATGCGCAAGCAGGCCTCGCTCGCCGCCGTGATCGCGCAGCGCGCGCTGCTCTCGATCGCTGCGAATGCGAAGCGGCGGGGGTAACTTCGGCCGACGCGGCTAGCCGCCCTCGAGCCGCCGCACCACCTCGTCGAGCTGCTCGAGGTTGCGGTAGCTGATCTGAACGGTGCCGCCGGGATCGCGATGACTGACGGTGACGGCAAGGCCGAGCGCATCGCTGACGCGCTTCTCGAGCGCCAGCGTGTCGGCATCCTTGTCGACCTTGGCCGCGCTGCCACTGCGCGCCTTCTGCGGCTTGCGCTCGGGCACGCCCTCCTCATGCGCCAGCGCCTCGGCCTGGCGGACGTTGAGGCCTTCGGCGACGATGCGCTTCGCGGCGGTGAGCGGATCCGGCACGCCGATCAGCGCGCGGGCGTGGCCGGCGGAGAGATCGCCCTTCGAGATCAGCGCCTGCACCTCGGCGGGCAGCTTGGTCAGCCGCATCATGTTGGCGACATGGCTGCGGCTCTTGCCGACGATCTTGGCGATGTCTTCCTGGCTGCGTTTGAACTCGTCGGCGAGCGCGTGATAGCCCTGCGCCTCTTCCATCGCATTGAGGTCTTCGCGCTGGACGTTCTCGATGATCATGATCTCGAGCGCGTCGGAATCAGAGACCTCGACCGGCACGATCGGCACTTCATGCAGGCCAGCGAGCTGCGAGGCGCGCCAGCGGCGCTCGCCGGCGATGATCTCGTAGCGGTCCTGCGCGCCCTTGATCGCGCGCACCACGATCGGCTGGATCACGCCGCGCTGCCGAATTGAATCGGCGAGCTCGCCGAGCTCGGTGTCGGCGAAGCTGCGCCGCGGGTTGCGCGGGTTGGCCTTGAGGAATTCGATCGGCACCTTGCGCTGGTTGCGCGGCCGCTCGACATGCGCGGCCGCCTCGCCGCCGACATCTCCGATCAGGCTTGCCAGCCCGCGCCCCAGTCGCGAACGCGCTTCATCGGCCATTGTTGCGAGCTCCCTTGGATTCACACGCAGTACTCCAGACTTGAATTTCAAAAGAAACGTAGGATGGGTGGAGCGAAGCGAAACCCATCCTACGCAACATCAATGCGTGCGCAGCTCGCGCTCGCGCTGGATCACTTCGGTGGCGAGCTTGAGATACGCATCGCTTCCGGCACATTTGAGGTCGTAGACCAGAACCGGCTTGCCGTAGGACGGCGCTTCCGAGATGCGCACGTTGCGCGGGATCATGGTGTCGTAGACCTTGTCGCCCATGAACTGGCGCACGTCGGCAACCACCTGGTTGGAGAGGTTGTTGCGCGAGTCGAACATGGTCAGCACGATGCCGTGGATCGACAGGCTTGGATTGAGCGTCGAGCGCACCTGCTCCACGGTCTGCAGCAATTGCGACAGACCTTCGAGCGCGAAGAACTCGCATTGCAGCGGCACCAGGATCGCGTCCGACGCCGCCATCGCATTCACCGTGAGCAAATTGAGCGAAGGCGGGCAGTCGATCAGCACATAGGTGTAGTCGGCTTCGGGCGAGACGTTGTTGTTCAGCCCTGCGATCGCATCGCGCAGCCGGAACGCGCGGCCCGGCGTGGTGCCGAGCTCGAGCTCGAGGCCGGAGAGGTCCATGGTGGAAGCCGCGATATGCAGCCGCGGCACCGCGGTCGCGACCACGGCATCGCGCAGCGGCGCCTCGCCGATCAGCACGTCATAGGTCGAGCAGCTGCGGTTGCGGCGATCGATGCCGAGGCCGGTCGAGGCGTTGCCCTGCGGATCGAGATCGACGATCAGGACGCGCTCGCCAATCGCAGCGAGTGCAGTGCCAAGATTGATCGCTGTGGTGGTCTTGCCGACACCGCCCTTCTGGTTGGCGAGCGACAGGATGCGCGGATGGCCAGGCGGCTGGGACGCCTTATCCTCTTGATAAACCTCGTCCATCACAGTCATACCAAAATACCATTTGCTCTCGCGGAGTCCCCTAGCGCCGCTCGATTGACCCGAGTTCGACGATCCAGCCCTGTCCGCCGGTGCGGCTGGCGTGTAGCTTTGGCTCAATAATCCAACATTTAGTGGCCTTGGTCAATTCGGCCTCTACATCTTGACCCTTCAAAAACAGTGCCTTGGCGCCGTTTTTGACCCACGGCTCCGCAAAGCCGATGAGTTGATGTAACGGAGCCAGCGCCCGCGCGGTGACGCAATCGATGGGTCCCGGAATTCTATCCACAGTATCCCCGATATCAGCCAGATGCACCGTCGCCGGCGAGGCCGTCACCCGTATCGCCTCGCGCAAGAATGCCGCCTTCTTGGCGATTCGCTCAACCAAATGAATCGACGCGCCCGGGGTCTCGGCCAGCGCGCATGCCAACACGACACCGGGAAAGCCGCCACCGCTGCCGAGATCGACCCACGACTTCGCCGACGGCGCCAGGCTCAGAAGCTGGAGCGAATCGGAGACGTGGCGGGTCCAGAGGGCAGGCAGCGTCGACGGCGCGACGAGGTTGGTCTTGGCCTGCCACGCCAGGAGGAGGGCGATGTAGCGGTCGAGCCGCGCCTCTGTTTCACGTGAAACAGGTGTCAGCGCGAGCGCCGCAGCCTTATCCTTGGCGGAGACGTTGAGTTCGGCGGATTGCGAAATTGAAGCCATTCTCTGGAATGCCCGTCGGGCTCGTCATTGCGAGCGAAGCGAAGCAATCCATAGTCCCACCTGAGAAGCGATGGATTGCTTCGTCGCTTCCGCTCATCGCAATGACCGGGCCGCCTAACGTTTCACGTGAAACGTCAGGCAGATGCCTTCGCAGCCTTCCGCCGCGCCTCGCGCCGCAGATAGGCCGCCAGAATACCCAGCGCCGCCGGCGTCATGCCGTCGATCCGGCCCGCCTGGCCGACCGTCCGCGGCTGCGCCGTCTGCAATTTGGCGCGCGCCTCGTTCGAAAGACCGGGCACATCAGCATAGTTGATGTCGGTCAGGACCAGACCCTCGTCACGCCGGAAAGCGTCGACATCGGCGGTCTGGCGCTTCAGATAGACATCGTATTTGGCATCGATCTCGAGATGCACTGCAATCGCAGGGTCAATGGCCGACAGCTCCGGCCAGATCGCCTGGACCGCGGGCCACTCGATCTCCGGATAGGCCAGAAGCTCGAAGGCCGACCGGCGATGGCCGTCCCGATTGAGCGCGAGACCGTGTTTGGCGGCTTCATTCGGTGTGATCGCGACCGACTTCGCTAGTTGCTTAGCTGCCTCAAGCGCCGCCATCTTGGTCCGATGGCGCTCGGCCCGCGCCGTTCCAACGCATCCGAGTGCGATGCCCTTGTCGGTCAGGCGCTGGTCGGCATTGTCGGCCCGCAGCGTCAGCCGGTATTCGGCGCGCGAGGTGAACATGCGATACGGCTCGGTGATCCCGCGGGTCACGAGATCGTCGATCATCACGCCGAGATAGCCGTCGGCGCGGTCAAACACGATCGGATCGGCACTGCTGGCAGCGAGAGCGGCGTTAAGCCCGGCGACAACGCCCTGCCCCGCCGCCTCCTCATAGCCCGTGGTGCCATTGATCTGGCCGGCCAGGAAAAGTCCGCGCAGACGCTTGGTCTGCAGGGTCGGATCAAGCTCGCGCGGGTCGACGTGGTCGTATTCGATCGCGTAGCCCGGCCGGACCATCTTCACCCGCTCGAGGCCGGGGATGCTGGCGAGAATCGCGAGCTGGACCTCCTCCGGCAGCGAGGTCGAGATGCCGTTCGGATAGACCGTGGTGTCGTCGAGCCCTTCCGGCTCCAGGAAGATCTGATGGCCGTCGCGGTCGCCGAAGCGAACGATCTTGTCCTCGATCGAGGGACAATAGCGCGGTCCAGAGCTCTTGATCTGGCCGGAATACATCGGCGAGCGATGCACATTGGCCCGGATCACCTCATGGGTTGCCGGCGTAGTCCGGGTGATGCCGCACTTGATCTGCGGGGTCGTAATCCGGTCAGTCATGACCGAAAACGGCTCCGGAGGCTCGTCTCCGGGCTGCATTTCGACCGCGGACCAGTCGATCGTGGTGCCGTCGAGGCGCGGCGGCGTCCCGGTCTTGAGCCGGCCGAGCACAAACCCGGCCCGTTCGAAGGAAGCCGACAGGCCCATGGCCGGCGCCTCGCCGACCCGGCCCGCCGGCCAGTTCTTCTCCCCGAGATGAATCAGACCGCGCAGAAAGGTCCCGGTCGTGATGACAACCGCCCCCGCCGACAGCCGGCGCCCATCGCCCAGGCAAATGCCGGTCACGCGGCCGTCGACGACGACCAATTCATCCGCCTCGCCTTCGATGACGCTGAGGTTCGCGGTCTCGGTGATCGCCGCCTGCATCGCCGCGGCATAAAGCTTGCGGTCGGCCTGGGCCCGGGGGCCACGAACCGCCGGACCCTTCCGGCGATTGAGCATGCGAAACTGGATGCCGCCGGCGTCGGCCACGCGGCCCATCAGACCGTCCAGCGCGTCGACTTCGCGGACCAGATGGCCCTTGCCGAGCCCGCCGATGGCGGGATTGCACGACATCGCGCCAATGGTCGCGAAGCGATGCGTCACCAGGGCGGTCTTTGCGCCCATCCGGGCAGAAGCGCTCGCGGCCTCGCAGCCGGCATGGCCGCCGCCGATGACGATGACGTCAAATGAGTCTGCCCTGGAAATCATGGCGGGACTTCTATCGTGGAGTCATGAAAGCCGGAAGAACGAAGTTCGGATCGCCGCTCTGAGACCGAAGCCCGAGGCAAATATGGACTGCTCCGCGCCGCTCGCAATGACAGACGGAGCTGTTTCACGTGAAACAGTGCGGCTGTCTGACGAGCAATTGTTTCACGTGAAACAGGACGAGGGTTCCTTAACCAGATCGAAACCATGTTTCACGTGAAACAGATGGGCGGGCGCTACTTCCCGACGCAGAATTCGCGGAAGATGACGTCCAGGATGTCTTCAACGTCCACCCGGCCGAGCAGACGACCGAGTGAGTAGGCGGCCCGGCGGAGTTCCTCCGCCGCCAGCTCTTCGCCCTGCCCGACCACGTCGATACTGCGCTGAAGAGATTCGACGGTCTCCTGCAACAATCCGCGCTGCCGCGTCCGGCTGATCAAGCCACCTTCGCTGGTTCCAAAATAGTCCTGAGCGAACCCGACCAGCGCGGCGATGAGCTCTGACAACCCGTCGCCACGAGCAGCCGAGATCCTGAATTCCGGGTAACTGCCGCCCTCACCCGCTGTGGTTCTGACCAGGTCGATCTTGTTCCGCACCAGCCAGGTCGGCGTCGCGCCACCATGCGCCGCCTTAGCATCGCCGCTGTCGGCCAGCCACAGCACCAGGTCCGCCTCCGCGGCGCGGGCGCGGGCGCGGCGCACACCCTCCTGCTCGACCGGGTCGTCGGTCTCGCGAATCCCGGCGGTGTCGATCACCGTCACCGGATAGCCGTCGAGATCAAGCTGCACCTCGATCACATCGCGGGTCGTGCCGGCATGCGGCGAGACGATCGCGACCTCGCGCTTGGCGAGCTGATTGATCAGGGTCGATTTGCCGACATTCGGCGGACCGGCGATCGCGACCACGAGGCCGTCGCGCAGCCGCTCGCCTTGCCCCTGCCCTGCAAGGACTTGCTTGATCTCATCATGCAGCGCCCGGATCCGCTCGAGCGCCGGCGCGATCAGCTCGGCCGGCACATCGCCTTCGTCGGAGAAATCGATGCCGGCCTCGATCAGCGCCGACGCCGCGATGATGCGCTCGCGCCAGTCTCGCGCCCGATCGCCAAGCAACCCCTTCAGCTGGCGCAATGCCTGGCGCCTTTGACGGTCGGTGTCGGCGTGGATCAGATCGTCGAGGCCTTCGGCCTCGGTCAGGTCGAGCTTGCCGTTCTCGAATGCCCGCCGGGTGAACTCGCCCGGCTCGGCCGGCCGCACGTTGTCAAATGCCGCGATCGCATCGAACATCGCCGACAACACCGCGCGTCCACCATGGACATGAAATTCGGCGACGTCTTCGCCGGTCGCGCTGGCCGGGCCTGGAAACCACAGCACCACCGCGTCATCGATCGGTTGATGGTTCGAATCGTGGAGCAGCGCGCGGGTCGCCAGCCGCGGCATCGGCGTCTTGCCCGCCAGTCCTACAATGACCGACTCGGCCATTGGGCCAGACAGCCTGATGATGGCGATCGCACTCGGCGGCCGTCCTGAGGACAATGCGAAGATGGTCTGGTCGCGTGGATGCATCGCCTATTTGTTCCAGCAAATCGGCAAAGGCAATGCCGCTCCGATTTCGCACCCTATACCGCGAAATGCTGCGACGCAGCATAGCTTGGTTTCACTGCAACAGTCGCGCAGCAATTTTGCTGCAGTGTCGCCAGCTAGATCACAAAGCTACGATAGAAATATAAATAAAGTCAGACAGTTATGTGGAAAGCCAGCGCGCAGAGCGGCTCCCTTTATGCTGCACTTCGCTGCAGCAAATCCGCAGCATGAAAAAAGGCGCCCCGTTTGAGCGGAGCGCCCTATTCCTTTCGGCCGCGGCCTCAGGTGTTCATGGAATCGAAGAATTCCGAGTTGCTCTTCGTGTTGCGGAGCTTGTCGAGCAGGAAGTCGATGGCGTCCATGGTGCCCATCGGATTGAGGATGCGGCGCAGGACGTACATCTTCTTGAGCACCTGCGGATCGGTGATCAGCTCCTCCTTGCGGGTGCCGGAACGGGCAATATCGATCGCCGGGAAGGTCCGCTTGTCCGAAACCTTGCGGTCGAGGATCAGTTCGGAGTTACCGGTGCCCTTGAACTCTTCGAAAATGACTTCGTCCATGCGACTGCCGGTATCGACCAGCGCGGTCGCGATGATGGTCAGCGAACCGCCCTCCTCGATGTTGCGCGCGGCACCGAAGAAGCGCTTCGGCCGCTGCAACGCATTGGCGTCGACACCGCCGGTCAGCACCTTGCCGGATGACGGCACGACGGTGTTGTAGGCCCGGCCGAGGCGCGTGATCGAATCGAGCAGGATCACGACATCGCGGCCGTGCTCGACGAGGCGCTTGGCCTTCTCGATCACCATCTCGGCGACCTGGACGTGACGCACCGCAGGCTCGTCGAAGGTCGACGACACCACCTCGCCCTTCACCGAACGCTGCATGTCCGTGACTTCTTCCGGACGCTCGTCGATCAAAAGCACGATCAGATAGCAGTCGGGGTGATTGGCGGTGATGGAGTGCGCGATGTTCTGCATCAGCACCGTCTTGCCGGTGCGCGGCGGCGCCACGATCAGCGCGCGCTGGCCCTTGCCGATCGGCGCGACGATATCGATCACGCGGGCGGAAAGGTCCTTCTTGGTGGAATCCTCAAGCTCCATGCGGAAACGCTGATTAGGAAATAGCGGCGTGAGGTTGTCGAAATTGACTTTGTGCTTGGCCTTCTCGGGATCCTCGAAATTGAGCGTATTGACCTTCAGCAGCGCGAAGTAGCGTTCGCCTTCCTTCGGGCTGCGGATGTGTCCTTCGATGGTGTCGCCGGTGCGCAGGCCGAAGCGGCGGATTTGCGAGGGCGAAACGTAGATGTCGTCGGGGCCGGGCAGGTAGTTCGCGTCAGGCGAACGAAGGAAGCCGAATCCGTCGGACAGCACCTCCACGACGCCCTCGCCGACAATGTCGGTCTCGGCGGCGGCGAGGTTTTTGAGAATTGCGAACATCAGCTCCTGCTTGCGCATGGTGCTGGCATTCTCGACCCCATTCTCTTCCGCAAACGAGACGAGCTCGGCCGGCGTTTTCGATTTGAGGTCCTGGAGTTTGATTTCCCGCATTGGGGTCGTCCTGTGAGGAAGTAAGTAGGGAAGGGGTGCGAGGTGGCTTTGGAAAAAGCGGACGCCAAAGGAAGGTCCGCAGGTCTCAGCCAGGAAAGTGCCGTTTGGGCTTTCAAACCTGATGCGGCGCCGGTCCGAAAAGAACCGGAACGCGACCACATCCGCCTGCGTGGGGTGGGATAAATCCTATATAGAAAATCGATTCGTCCTTCGCAAGAAGGACTGAAGCATGCGTCTTGAGCATCGTGATGTCTAGAACGGCTTCACCACCACCATGATCACGATCAAGATCATCAGGACTGTCGGCACCTCATTGATAATACGATAGAATTTCTGGCTACGCTGATTCCGGTCGGCGGCGAAATCCTTCACGCAGCGGGACAAAAAGCCGTGGATACCCGACATGGCGAGCACCAGCGCAAATTTGACGTGAAACCAACCGGATAGGTACCAGTGTCCGGCCCAGACCAGGAAAAGCCCGGCCAGCCAAGTCACGATCATCGCGGGGTTGATGATCCCCTTCAAAAGCCGCCGCTCCATGACCTTGAAGGTCTCGGACTGCCTGGAGCCGACCTCGGCCTCGCAATGATAGACGAACAGCCGCGGCAGATAGAGCATGCCGGCCATCCACGAGATCACGGCGACGATGTGCAGGGCCTTGACCCAGGCATAGATCGGCAGGGCGTTGATCCAGTCGAACATCGCAGTGATGCCTTTCGGGGGGAACAGTTCGGGAGGGCTCAGCGTTGCGCGCAAGGCTTCGCCAGCGAGGGACGGATACATATCCGCACACACGGCTCTCCAAAACCTAATTAATTTTAGAATCTAAGGTTTGAGTCTTAATGGCAGTGAATTTGACTCATGCAATCCGGTCCAGCGGTTCTTGAGGCCTTGTTCACATCCCTCAACATTCCGCTCGACGGCAGCGGATATCCGGAATCTCTCGCAGGACTCAATTGGTTGCGCGCGTCTGTGGCCAGCTTATGAAGAGACAAATCCACACGGGTTCACTATCATCCTGCCTGTGACGTCGACTTATCCTATTGCGGGGTGCTGTGAAGAAAGGGACGAGATATACAGAGCCCGGGCGGCGGACCCGGATTCTTCTCCTCGACCTCCACAGGGATTCACAGGTTAGACAGGGGCTCTGGTGCCGACGACTTCCAATTATTTCCACCTGCATCTGGTGTCGGACTCGACCGGCGAGACGCTGATTACCGTGGCGCGCGCGGTCGCCGCGCAATACGCCAATGTGACCGCGGTCGAGCATGTCTATCCCCTGGTGCGCAGCCAGAAGCAGCTCGATCGCGTGCTCGACGAGATCGAGGAATCGCCCGGCATCGTCCTGTTCACGCTGCTGGAAAAGGATCTGGTCGGCCGGCTCGAGGGCAAGTGCAAGGAGATCAACGTTCCGAGCCTGTCGATCATCGGGCCTGTGATGCAGTTGTTCGAGGCGTATCTGGGTGCCGCGACGACCGGGCGCGTCGGCGCGCAGCACGTGCTGAACGCGGAATATTTCCGCCGCATCGATGCGCTGAACTACACGATGATGCATGACGATGGTCAGCATGTCGAAGGCCTCGAGGAGGCCGATGTCGTGCTGGTCGGGGTATCCCGCACCTCGAAGACACCGACCTCGATCTATCTCGCCAACCGCGGCATCAGAACGGCAAACGTGCCGCTGGTGCCGGGCATCCCGCTGCCGCACCAGCTCGAGACCTTGAAGAAGCCGCTGGTGGTCAGCCTGCATGCGACGCCCGAGCGCCTGATCCAGGTTCGGCAGAACCGCCTGCTCACCATGGGCGACCGCGACAACGACACCTACATCGACAAGCAGTCGGTCGCCGACGAGGTCGCCTTTGCCCGGCGCCTCAGCGCGAAATTCAACTGGGCGCTGCTCGACGTCACGCGGCGTTCGATCGAGGAGACGGCGGCTGCGGTGATGAAGCTCTTCAACGACCGCCAGCGCGCGCGGCCGTCGGAATGATTCTCACGTCATGAGCATCTGGCGCGGCCCACAGAAGCTGATCCTCGCGTCGCAGAGCCGCGCGCGAAAGATGTTGCTTGAAAATGCCGGCCTCGATTTCGAGGCGCTGCCGGCCGACATCGACGAACGCGCGGTGCAGAAGAATTCCGGTTTTTCTGCGCCGGGCGAGATCGCGTTGCTCCTCGCGCGCGAGAAGGCGTTGTTCGTGTCCAGGCAGCGGCCCGGTCAATATGTCGTCGGCGCCGACCAGACGCTGGCGCTGGGGCAACGGATGTTCAGCAAGCCCGCCGGCCGCACGCAGGCCGCCGAGCAACTCGCCCTGCTCGCCGGACAGACCCATGAGCTGCATTCCGCCGTCTCGGTCGCACGCGATGGAAAGGTCCTGTTCGGCGATGTGAGCGTGGCCCGCATGACGATGCGGCGGCTCGCTGCCGGCGAGATCGAGAGCTATCTCGACCATGCCGGGGAGGCGGTGACGACCAGCGTCGGTGCCTACCAGCTCGAGGGCCTCGGCGTGCATCTGTTCGAGCGGATCGAAGGTGACCATTTCACCATCCTCGGCCTGCCGCTATTGTCGTTGCTGGCGTTCCTGCGCGGCGAGAAGCTGCTCGCGGTGTAAGGCGCGGAGGCGCGGCGACGAGAGAGATGCTGAACCGATGTTGATGCGATGCTGATTCTTGGATTGACCGGCTCGATCGGGATGGGGAAATCCACCACGGCCAAATTGTTCATAGAGGCCGGCGTGCCGGTGTACGACGCCGATGCGGCCGTGCATCAGCTCTACGAAGGCGAAGCCGCGCCGGCGATCGAGGCCGCCTTTCCCGGCACCACCGCCGGCGGCAAGGTCGATCGCGCGAAACTGTCGGCGCGCGTGGTGCACGATCCTGCTGCGATGAAGCAGCTCGAGCAGATCGTGCATCCGATGCTCGGCGCGTCGCGCCAGAAATTCTTCGCCGATGCGGAAGCCGCAGGTAGCCCGATCGTCGTTGTCGACGTGCCGCTATTGTTCGAGACCGGCGGCGAGAAGCGTGTCGATGCCGTCGTTGTCGTCACCACCTCGCCGGAACTGCAACGCGAGCGGGTGCTCGCCCGCGGCACGATGGATGCGGCCAAGCTCGACGCCATCATCGCCAAGCAGATGCCGGACGCCGAGAAGCGCAAGCGCGCGGATTTCATAGTGGATACCTCGCATGGACTCGATCCGGTGCGGGCGCGTATCCGGGACATTCTGGCCGAGGTCGTTAAGATGCCGAAGCGGCGCGCCTGATTCGCCCGCCTTTTCGGATTCATTCACGTCATGCGCGAAATCGTTCTCGATACCGAAACCACTGGCCTCGATCCGCTGCGCGGCGACCGGCTGGTGGAAATCGGCTGCGTCGAGATCTTCAACCGAATGCCGACCGGACAGACCTACCACGTCTATATCAATCCCGAGCGCGACATGCCGGCCGAAGCGTTCGCCGTGCATGGGCTGTCGACCGAGTTCCTGGCCTCCAAGCCGCTGTTCAACGAGGTGGTCGACGAGTTCCTGGCCTTCATCGGCGATACGCCGCTGGTGATCCACAACGCGTCGTTCGACATCAGCTTCATCAACGCCGAGCTCGACCGCATCAAGCGGAAGGCGATCCCGAAGGACCAGCTGGTCGATACGCTATTGCTGGCACGGCGCAAGCATCCCGGCGTGTCGAACCGGCTCGACGATCTCTGCTCGCGCTATCAGATCGACAATTCCCGCCGCACCAAGCACGGCGCCTTGCTCGACGCCGAGCTGCTGGCCGAGGTCTATATCGACCTGATCGGAGCGCGGCAGTCGCAGCTGATCCTGGCGTCGGAAACGTCGGATGCGCGCGCGGGCGGCCATAGTGGTGATACGCCGCGGCGGCAGCGCGAGACCCCGCTAGTCGCGCGGGTCAGTGACGCCGATCGAGAGGCCCACCGGGCCTTCATCGCCACGCTCGGCGAGAAGCCGATCTGGAACGATTACCTGCCGCCGCCAGCGCCTGCTGCAGCACCGGCGGCTTGATTCAAGACAGGTCGGGGCGCAGTTCCGTCATCCCCGCGCAAAGGCTTCGCCTTTGTCGCTGCAGGTGCGAGCTCTTGCGAGCCTCGAAGGATGCACGGCCCGGCTGGCGGCCGTCGATCCTTCGAGACGCCCGCAAGCGCGGGCTCCTCACGATGACGGATCACACTTCCGCGCGTGTTACATTTTCTCGAGTTTAGAACTCAGCTCGGCTTGACGCCGGGAGCAGCTTGCGCGGCCGCCTGCCGCTCCATGTTCTGGCGGTAGAGACCGAGGAAATCGACGGGGTCGAGCAACAAAGGCGGGAAGCCGCCGTCGCGGACCGCGGTCGCGACGATCTCGCGCGCGAACGGGAACAGCAGCCGCGGGCACTCGATCATGACCAGCGGGTGCAGGTTCTCCTTCGGCACATTCACGATCCGGAAGACGCCGGCATAGGCGAGGTCGAAGCTGAACATCACCTTGCCTGCGGTCTCGGCCTTGCCCTCGATCGAGAGGATCACCTCGTACTCGTTCTCCGACAGGTTGTTGGCGGAGACGTTGATCTGGATGTTGATCGCCGGCTGCTGTTGCTGCTGGCCGAGCGAGGCCGGCGCATTCGGATTTTCGAACGACAGGTCCTTGGTGTACTGCGCCAATACGTTGAGCTGGGGAGCGGGTTGTTCGACGGGGGCGCCGTTGCCATTGGTCATGAAAATGTCTCCTGGAGCAGCGCTCGATGGACAGAATGTCCGACGGCACGCGTTAAGGTGTTGAGAATGCCGATGCCGGGCGAGTGGCTATCATAGGCCCGGCTCGGTCCACAAGGACGACGAACGGGCGCGTTCCGGCGGGCTCGCGGCAAGTTCTCCCGGCAAAGGGCGGCGCGCGTGAGTCGGCCCAAACTCTTAACAGCTTCCTAAATTATTGAAGATACGCGATTTCCTGAAAGGAACGGTTTCCCCCGGGGGTCAAAACGCGCTACACTTACCCGTGCCAAAAAGCGCCATTGGCCGGGCATAGTTTCGTGCCTACATCTGCGGACTCTATCGGTGATGTAATCTCTGCTGTTCCCGACCGGGAACGCTTTGACGGCCGGCCCGTTGCCGGCAGAGACCAGAAAGCGAATTCGACGTGGATATCTACACCATCATCTTCCTGGCGCTGGCCGTGTTTATCTTCCTGCGCCTGCGCAGCGTTCTCGGACAGCGCACGGGAAGCGAGCGGCCGCCTTATGATCGCGCCGCGCCCAACGTCGTGCAGCGCGGTCAGGATAACAACGTCGTTCCGATCCCGGGATCGGTTATCGACCAGCCGGCCTCGGCTGCGCCCGCCGAGCCGGTCGAGCCCACGGAACGCTGGAAGGGCATCGCCGAGCCTGGCACGCCACTCGCGCAGGGTCTCGACGCGGTGGCCGCCCAGGATTCCTCGTTCGATCCGCGGCATTTCCTCTCAGGCGCCCGCTCGGCCTATGAAATGATCGTGCTGGCGTTTGCCAATGGCGATCGCCGCGCGCTGCGCGACCTGCTGTCGACCGAGGTCTATGAAAGCTTCGAGGCCGCGATCAAGGACCGCGAGAAGCACGAGCAGAAGACCGAGACGCGGTTCGTCTCGATCGACAAGGCCGAGATCGTCAGCGCGGAGGCGCGCGACCGCTCGACCCAGCTCACCGTCCGCTTCGTGTCGCAGATGATCTCGGTCACGCGCGACAAGGCCGGGACCATCGTCGACGGCAGCCCGGACAAGGTCGCCGACATCACCGATATCTGGACATTCGCCCGCGACTCGACTTCCCGCGATCCGAATTGGAAGCTGGTTGGCACTGGAAGCGCTCACTAAGCATCTCAGCTACGGGCGGCTCGCGGTCGCGTGCTGCGCGCTCGCGGTGCTGTGCTCCACCGCAGCGATCGCCGCGCGCTACAGATCAAGCCGGCACCCTCCGCCGCGGCACGAGCATAGCCACCCGATCCCCTATCCCAATCTGGAAATGCCGCTGCAGGTCAGCGGCAGCCAGTACGAGCCGCTCGCGTGGAGCAACGTCGCCGGCTGGCGCGACGACGATCATCTCGCGGCCTACAAGGCGTTTCGTACCAGCTGCAAGCCGATCGCGGCCCAGCAGGGGGCGCCCGCGGATTCGAAAGCGCTCGGGAGCTCGCTGCGCGATCCCTGCCGGATCGCCAAGGGGCTCGCGCTGAGCGACGGCGTTAGGGCGAAGGACTTCTTCGAGCAGAATTTCGTGCCGCTGCGCATCTCGCGGCTCGGCGAGGACGCCGGCTTCGTCACCGGTTACTACGAGCCGGTGCTCGATGGATCGCGGACCCAGACCGACGTTTATAACGTGCCGGTCTATCGCCGCCCGTCCAACCTGTTCGTGCGCGGCAAGACGCAGAATTCGGTCGGCCTGCCCAATGGCGGCGCGGTGTATCGCAAGATCGGCCGGCGCAAGCTCGTGCCCTATTACGACCGCGGCCAGATCGAGGACGGCGCGATCGCCGGCCGCGGGCTCGAGATCTGCTGGCTGAAGAGCCAGACCGATCTCCTGTTCGCGCAGATCCAGGGCTCGGCGCGGATCAAGCTCGAGGACGGCGCCACGCTGCGCATCAATTACGATGCGCATAATGGTTATCCCTATACGCCGGTCGGACGCGTCCTGATCGACCGCGGCATCATCCCGAAGGATCAGATGTCGATGCAGAAGATCAGGGAGTGGATGGAGCAGAACCCCGACGGCGCGAACGACCTGCGGCGGCAGAACCGCTCCTACGTCTTCTTCCGCGAGGTCCCGCTGTCCGACAAGGACGAGGCCGTCGGCGCGCAGGGCGTGCCGCTGACGCCGGGCCGCTCGATCGCGGTCGACAAGGCGCTGCATGTCTACGGCACGCCGTTCTTCATCGCCGGCGAGCTGCCGATCGAATCCGAACAGTCGAAGACGCCGTTCCACCGGCTGATGATCGCGCAGGACACCGGCTCGGCGATCGTCGGCCCGGCGCGCGCCGATCTTTATTTCGGCGCTGGTGCGGAAGCCGGGAAGGTGTCGGGCCGGCTGCGGCACAACATGCAGTTCGTCATGCTGGTGCCGAGGGGTCTCGATCCCGTCGCGCGCGGCCACAGGCTGCCGGTTCCGGATGAGCGGCCCTCGGCCAAGATCGCAAAGCTGTTTCCGCAGACCGAGCCGCCGAAGGACAAGCCGGCGGCGAAGGCTGCGGATGTGCCGACCGCCGGCATCGCCAGAAGCGCGGCGAAAGATACGGCCACCAGCGCCGCCAAGAACCCGGCCGCGAAGGATGTCGCGCCCGCAGCGCCGGCAGCAACGACCCCTGTCGCGCAGGCCGCGCCTGTGGCAGAACCGGTGCCGTTGCCGGTCGCCCGGCCCGATATTCCGCAACCGGAGAAGCGGCGCTTCCGGCGCTATCGCCATCACCGCGATCAATGAAACGACCCGCGCCGATCCCCGATCTGTCCGCTCCGTCGCGGCGCAAGCGCGCGCTGAGCGAAGAGGAGCGTGCGCTCTGGGAGAGCGTGGCAAAGCAGGTCAAGCCGCTGCGCAAGCGGCCGGTCGCCGCGAAGGCCCACGCCGTCGCCTTTGATCCGGCCGTCCATCACGGCGCGGCCAAATCCATCCCGGTCAAGCCGGCGACAACGGTCAAGGCTGCACCGGCGCAACGTCCGCACGTGCCGCCGCTGGCGCCGATCGGCCGCCGCGAACGTGCAAAGCTCTCGCGCGGCCGGCAGGAGATCGATGCGCGGCTCGATCTGCACGGCATGACGCAGATGCGCGCGCATCGCGTGCTGTTCACCTTTCTGCAGCGCGCGCACAGCGACGGGCTCACTTTCGTGCTCGTCATCACCGGCAAGGGCAAGGTCGGCGGGCTCGATTCCGAACGCGGCGTGCTGCGCCGCCAGGTTCCGGAATGGCTCAGCCTGCCGGAATTCCGCTCGCTGGTCGTTGGCTTCGAGGAAGCGCATATCGGCCATGGCGGCGAGGGCGCGCTCTACGTGCGTGTCCGGCGCGCGCGCTGAGCATGATCAACGAAAATGTTAGAACGGCCTGACGATCCCGACGCGCGGGATCAGCGTCACGATCCAGCCGAGGATTGTGGTCTTGCTATCGTCTGACGGGATCACCGGCACATCCTTCGACGCCGGCAGCATCCTGGTGGCATGCAACATCAGGAACATGCAGACCGCCCAGTTCGAGATCCAGCGCGAATAGTCGAACACGGTCACGAACATCACGAAATAGCCGGCGCTGATCACAACGAGCGCGCCGAGCACGATCCGGCGATGCAGGTCGCTCGCGAGCGCGCCGATCAGTCGCGCGAAATAGCGCCACAGCGGCGTGTGCAGCCAGATCAGAAGTGCAAACACCGGAACCCCCAGGATGTTCGAGGGGATGCGCGCCCAGGTGTCGGCGAACTCCTTCGACAGCGGCTGGTACCAGATGTAGCCGAACTGAAGCAGGTCGGTGCGTGCCGGATCGGCCATCCGGCTCTGCAGATGACGGATGAATTCGTCATAGGGCACGTCGACCGTGCCGGCGAATTGCGCGACCAGGAACAGGATGCCGACTCCTGCGAGCGCCGCGATGCCGAAGACGGCGTTCCGCGGCGTCACGCCTTGCACCAGATAAAAGCGCAGCACCACGATTGCCGCGATGGTCGGCACATACATCAGGACGAAGATGTGATGGACCAGGATCAGCAGGATCGAGAACAGCGCGGCAATCAGCACGTACACCACTGAGCGCGCCGGGATCAGCAGCAGCACGATCGTCAGCGCACACCCATAGATGTCGAAATGGCCGAGCGTGTGCATGAAGTTCTTCAGGAAGAACGGCGAGCCCGCGATGAAGACGAACAACGGCCAATGCGCGTCGTTGAAGCCGAATGTGCGGCGGAACAGTTTGATGAACAGTCCGAGCGTCAGCAGCCAGATCGCGCCGGCCAGCGCGAATACCAGCCATACGGGCACCTTGTCGGTGAACAGCGACACGATCGCCCCGACCAGCGCGCGCTTGGTGAAGCCGTAATGATAGTCGACCAGCAAATGGATGTAGGGAACGAAGGGCGGCAGCGCGATCTTGTGCAGGAACACGCCGACCAGCACGGCTGCATTGACGGCCAGCATCAGGCGCCAGGGGTTTTGCCACACCCGCAGATTCATCGATCGCCCACTCTCGTCGTCCCGGGCAAGCGAAGCGCGACCCGGGACCCATAACCACCGAAGGTAGTTCTAGAAGGAATGTCGGCCCGAGTCTTTGTCACCGCGGACTGTCGGGGTTATGGGTCCCGGCTTTCGCCGGGACGACTACGGTGGCCGCCTACAAAATAAACCGGCTCAGATCGGCGTTCTTGGCGAGGTCGCCGACATGCTTGGTGACGTAGTCGGCGTCGACCTGGATGGTCTCGCCGTGGCGATCGGGCGCGGTGAAGGAGATCTCGTCCAGCACCCGCTCCATCACGGTCTGCAGCCGCCTTGCGCCGATGTTCTCGACCGTGGAATTCACCGCCACGGCGACATCGGCCAGCGCGTCGATGGCGTTGTCGGTGATGTCGAGCGTGACGCCCTCGGTCTTCATCAGCGCAACATATTGTTTGATCAGCGACGCCTCCGGTTCGGTCAGGATCCGGCGCATGTCGTCGCGGGTCAGCGCCTGCAGCTCGACGCGGATCGGCAGGCGGCCCTGCAGCTCCGGCAAAAGGTCCGACGGCTTGGCGATATGGAATGCACCCGACGCGATGAACAGGATGTGGTCGGTCTTGACGGCGCCGTGCTTGGTCGAGACCGTGGTGCCCTCGATCAGCGGCAGCAGGTCGCGCTGCACGCCCTCGCGGGAGACGTCGCCGCCGGCGCGGTTCTCGCGCACGCAGATCTTGTCGATCTCGTCGAGGAACACGATGCCGTTGTTCTCGACCGCGTTGATCGCCTCCTGCACCAGCTGATCGGTGTCGAGCAGCTTGTCGGATTCCTCGTTGACGAGGATTTCGTGCGAGCCCTCCACCGTCAGGCGGCGCGTCTTGCTGCGTCCACCCATCTTGCCGAAGATGTCGCCGAGCGAGATCGCGCCCATCTGGGCGCCGGGCATGCCGGGGATTTCGAACATCGGCATGCCGCTGCCGCCCGACTGCGTCTCGATCTCGATTTCCTTGTCGTTGAGCTCGCCGGCGCGCAGCTTCTTGCGGAACGACTCGCGCGTCGCCGGGCTCGATCCCGGGCCGACCAGCGCGTCCAGCACCCGTTCCTCGGCGGCAAGCTGGGCGCGGGCCTGAACGTCCTTGCGCTTGCGCTCGCGGGTCTGTGCGATCGCGACCTCGACGAGGTCGCGGACGATCTGCTCGACGTCGCGGCCGACATAGCCGACCTCGGTGAACTTGGTGGCCTCGACCTTGAGGAACGGCGCGCCGGCGAGCTTGGCCAGCCGCCGCGCGATCTCGGTCTTGCCGACGCCGGTCGGCCCGATCATCAGGATGTTCTTGGGCAGAACCTCCTCGCGCAGGGAACCGGCGAGCTGCAGCCGCCGCCAGCGGTTGCGCAGCGCGATCGAGACGGCGCGCTTGGCGTCGGTCTGGCCGACGATGAAGCGGTCGAGTTCAGAAACGATTTCACGGGGAGAGAAGTGAGTCATTGGCTCTAGCTAGGTTGGAATCGAGGTCTCGGCAAGCGGCAGTCCTCCAAGGCGTGTTCCCTTAAGAATCGGCGGCCCGGCCTGCCACTGCCGGATCGCCTCGAACGGGTGGATCAGCATGATGATGTTCAGTGTCAGATTGTCGCGAATGTGAAGCAGCAACACGGTTTCGAACAAGACGCCGAGCGCGACGGTCGCGGCGATCGGCAGCTTGCGCGCCAGCAGGAAGCCGACAACCATCGCAAGCGTGTCCGACACCGAATTGACGATGGTGTCGCCGTAATAATCGAGGGAGATCGTGCCGGCGCGGTAGCGCTCGATGATCCAGTTGGAGTTTTCGACGAGCTCCCAGCTGCCTTCGATCAGCATCGCGACAATCAGCCGCCCGGGCCAGGCGAGGCGTGGCAGCAGGAGGAAGGTCAGACCGTAGAACAGCAGGCCATGCAGCACATGCGACAGCGTGTACCAATCGGCGATGTGCTGTGAGTTCTCCGAGCTCTGGACCGTGCCATGCCAGAGCTTGACATAGCCGCAGGCACAGATCGGCAGACGGCCCATCGCATAAAGCAGCGCCGCCTGCAGCACGAGCAGCGCTGCCGCAATCGCCAGCCAATGCCACGCTGAGATGCCGGTGATGGGCTTGTGCGCGATCGTCATGCGTCGCGCGCCATCAGCAGCGCCGGCCCGTCCGGCGTATCGACCATACCCATCTTCCGAAAACCCGCCTTCTCATAGGCGCGGATCGCGCGCGCATTGGCCGGATCGGGATCGGTGACGATGCGTGGCGCGCCCTGCGCCAGGCGGTCATCGACAAAGGCGCGGATCAGCGCCGAGCCGTGGCCACCTGCCATCATGCTGGGCTCGCCGATGAAGAGATCGATCCCGCGCGTACCCTCCGGCTGGGCCCCGAAGCCGGAATTCCACGCCGTCAGGTCGTAGCACTGGATGTAGCCCAAATCGGACGCATCGGTTGCGACGATGAACTGGTCCATGGCCGGCTCGTCGAGGTCGCCGCTGACCAGCGCATATTGCTCGGCCGGATCGCCCCACCATTCCCGGACATGCGGCAACGCCAGCCACTGCTTGATCTGCGGCAGGTCGGCCGGCGTCATCGGGCGGAAATGATAGGGGCGGGCCATGCTCAGCCGCCGATCGTCTCGATCGTCACGTTCCGGTTGGTGTAGACGCAGATATCGGCGGCGATATCCAGCGCGCGGCGGACAATGGTCTCGGCGTCCTTGTCGGTATCGACCAGCGCGCGGGCCGCGGCGAGGGCGTAATTTCCGCCGGAACCGATCGCCATGACCCCGGACTCGGGCTCCAAAACGTCGCCGGTGCCGGTCAGCACCAGGGAAACGTCCTTGTCGGCCACGATCATCATGGCCTCCAGCCGGCGTAGGTAGCGGTCGGTCCGCCAGTCCTTGGCAAGCTCGACGGCCGCCCGGGTCAGTTGCCCCGGATATTGCTCCAGCTTGCTTTCCAGCCGCTCGAATAGGGTGAAGGCGTCGGCGGTGGCGCCGGCAAAGCCGCCGATCACGTCGCCCTTGCCGATCCGGCGGACCTTCCTGGCATTGGCCTTGATCACGGTCTGGCCGATCGAGACCTGCCCGTCGCCGCCGATCACTACCTTGCCGCCCTTGCGGACCGTGCAGATCGTGGTGCCATGCCAGACCGGCAGCTCATTTGGGGATGCTTGCATAGGTTACCTCTCTTCCGGGCAGATTTAGGCGGTCGGGCAGGGGGTTACAATCGGGGGATTTCGGAGCGTTTTCGAGCGAAGTGGGTACCGGTTCGCGTGAAGAAAACGCGTCAGAACTAAATCGACAACGAATTCCGGTCACCATGGCCCCAAGTTGGGGCGTTTCGAGGTCATCCCGCAGTAGCGAAGGTGACATCAGCCTGTTAAAAGACCGGCGTTTTCGGCACGGGAAAGCTCAATCTTCATGCGCACCGCAACCATTAAGCGCAAGACCAAGGAGACCGACATCGAGGTGACGGTCAACCTCGACGGAGCAGGCGTATCCACGGTTTCGACCGGGATCGGCTTCTTCGACCATATGCTCGACCTCCTGGCCCGGCATTCGCGCATCGACATCACGGTGAAGGCGGATGGCGATCTCCATGTCGATTACCACCACACCACCGAAGACGTCGGGATCGCGCTCGGACAGGCCGTGAAGCAGGCGCTCGGCAACATGGCCGGCATCACCCGCTACGCCTCGATCCACATGCCGATGGACGAGACGCTGTCGCGCGTCGTGATCGACATTTCCGGCCGCCCGGTGCTGGTGTTCAAGGCCGAATTCCCGCGCGACAAGATCGGTGAGTTCGACACCGAACTGGTGCGCGAGTGGTTCAACGCCTTCGCGATGAACGCCGGCGTGACTCTGCACGTCGAGACCCTATATGGCGAGAACAGCCATCATATCGCCGAATCCTGTTTCAAGGGTCTGGCGAGGGCGCTACGGACGGCAATTGCGATCGATCCGCGTGCCCAGGGCGAAGTGCCCTCGACCAAGGGTCAGCTCGGCGGCTGATCTCTGGAGCATGATCCGGAAGAGTAGATGCCGGTTTTCCGAAAGATCATGCTTTAAATAAGAGTCCATCCTTGGCGGAGCGTTCGATGCCGGTCTACACAGTGCATGCCCCCGTGGCCAACGGCGCCGATCTCGCGGCGGCCGACAAGTTCGTCTTCGTGCGCGACGGCTTCCATTTCTGGGCCGCGGTTGCGGGCGTGATCTGGCTGGCCTGGCATCGGCTCTGGCTGGCGCTGATCGGCTGGCTCGTTCTTACTTTCGTGATCGATTACGCGCTGACGAAGCTTGGCGTCGGCCGCAGCGCGATCTTCTTCGTCGACCTGGTGCTGATGGTGTTGCTCGGGCTCGAAGCGGCGAGCTTGCAACGTTGGACATTGTCGCGGCGCAAATGGCGCCAGATCGACATTGTCGTGGGCGACGACGTGGAGGCCGCCGAGCGCCGCTTCTTCGCGCGCTGGACTGCGCGGCATCGCGGCGCTGTCAACGACCAGCGATCGGTCGATCGCGGCGCGCCGCCGCCGACCCGCGACGTTCCGGGTCAATCATTCTCAAAACCCCCGTCGATGCCGCAGGGCGGCATCATCGGATTGTTTCCAGAGCCGGGAGGAACGCGATGACCGTTGCAATCATCGATTACGGCTCCGGCAATCTGCATTCGGCGGCCAAGGCCTTCGAGCGCGCCGCGCGCAGCATGGAGGATCCGCAAGTCATCAAGGTGACGCGCGATCCCGACGCGGTGTATCGCGCCGATCGCATCGTGCTGCCCGGTGTCGGCGCGTTCGCCGACTGCCGCCGCGGCGTCGACGCGGTCGACGGCATGCTGGAAGCGCTCACCGAAGCGGTGCGGGTCAAGGCGCGGCCGTTCTTCGGCATCTGTGTCGGCATGCAGCTGATGGCGACGCGCGGCAAGGAGCACGTGATCACCGAGGGCTTCAACTGGATCGGCGGCGATGTCGAGAAGATCGAGCCGCGCGACGAGAGCCTGAAGGTCCCGCATATGGGCTGGAATACGCTCGACATGGTGCGCGAGCATCCGGTGCTGGAGCGGCTGCCGCTCGGGCCGAAGGGACGTCACGCCTATTTCGTGCACTCCTATCACCTCAACGCCGCCAATGAGGCGGACGTGCTCGCGCGCGCCGATTATGGCGGGCCGGTGACCGCGATCGTCGGCAAGGACACCGCGATCGGCACCCAGTTTCACCCGGAGAAGAGCCAGCGCTTCGGCCTCGCTTTGATCGCCAATTTCTTGAAGTGGAAGCCGTGATCCTCTTTCCAGCGATTGATCTGAAGAACGGCCAGTGCGTGCGCCTCGAGCAGGGCGACATGGCGCGCGCCACCGTGTTCAATCTCGATCCGGCGGCGCAGGCCGCGAGCTTCGCCGCCCAGGGCTTCGAATATCTCCACGTCGTCGATCTCGACGGTGCCTTCGCCGGCAAGCCGATGAATGCCCATGCGGTCGAGGCGATGCTGAAGGCCGTCACCATGCCGGTGCAGCTCGGCGGCGGTATCCGCGACCTCAAGACCATCGAGGCCTGGCTCGACAAGGGCATCACGCGCGTCATCATCGGTACCGCCGCAGTGCGCGATCCCGAGCTGGTGAAGGGCGCGGCGAAGACATTCCCAGGTCGCGTGGCCGTGGGTCTCGATGCGCGCGACGGCAAGGTCGCGGTCGAAGGCTGGGCCGAGACCTCGCATGTGACCGCGCTCGAGATCGCACAGCGCTTCGAGGATGCCGGCGTCGCCGCGATCATCTTCACCGACATCGCCCGCGACGGCCTGCTCAAGGGCCTCAACCTCGACGCTACCATCGCGCTCGCCGACCGCATCTCGATTCCAGTGATCGCCTCCGGCGGCTTTGCCTCGATCGACGACGTCAAGGCGCTGCTGGAGCCGCGTGCGAAGAAGCTGGCCGGCGCGATCGTCGGCCGTGCGCTCTATGACGGACGGCTCGATCCGGCCGCTGCCCTTCAGCTGATCCGCGGCGCGTAGGAGGAGATCATGTTCAAGGTTCGCGTGATCCCCTGCCTCGACGTCAAGGACGGCCGCGTGGTCAAGGGCGTCAACTTCGTCGATCTGCGCGACGCCGGCGACCCGGTCGAGGCAGCAATCGCCTATGATGCCGCCGGCGCCGACGAGCTCACCTTCCTCGACATCACGGCCACCCATGAGAACCGCGGCATCATGCTCGATGTGGTGCGGCGGACCGCGGAGGCCTGCTTCATGCCGCTGACCGTGGGCGGCGGCGTCCGTACCGTCGACGACATCAAGACCCTGCTGCGCTCCGGCGCCGACAAGGTCTCGATCAATTCGGCGGCCGTCAGCCGGCGCGAATTCGTCAAGGAAGCGGCCGAGAAATACGGTGAGCAATGCATCGTGGTTGCGATCGACGCCAAGCGGGTCAAGCGCGCCGGCGGCTCGGACCGCTGGGAGATCTTCACCCATGGCGGGCGGAATGCCACCGGGATCGACGCCATCGAATACGCCCAGGAGGTCGTCTCGCTCGGCGCCGGCGAAATCCTGCTGACCTCGATGGACCGGGACGGCACCAGGCAGGGCTTTGACCTGCCGCTGACCCGGGCGATCGCGGACAGTGTCCCCGTACCGGTCATCGCGTCCGGTGGCGTCGGCAATCTCGATCACCTGGTCGACGGCGTCCGCGAGGGTCACGCCACCGGCGTGCTGGCCGCGTCGATCTTCCACTTCGGGGAATTCACCATCCGCCAGGCCAAGGATCACATGGTGCGCGCCGGCCTGCCGATGCGGCTCGATCCGTAGCGTGAGCGTGGTCCGGAAAAGTGGAGACCGGTTTTCCGTGAAGACCACGCTCAAACAGGGAGAGCTGGGACTCCTTGTCACAAAAATGCTAAGTCCCCACCTAAGGGATGGCACCCGTGCGGTGCCGCTGTGCATGCTTGAGTTGAGTTGATGTCGCGTTTCACGGTCCACGATTTGGCCGCCACCATCGACGCCCGCGCTGCAACGGGCGGTGAGGCGTCCTACACCCGCAAGCTGCTCGACAAGGGCGCGGAGCATTGCGCCAAGAAATTGGGCGAGGAAGCGGTCGAGACCGTGATCGCCGCGGTCGAGAATGACCGCGATCACCTCATCGCGGAAAGTGCCGATCTCGTGTTTCACCTGCTGGTTCTGTTGAAATCACGCGGCGTGAAGCTGGAGGATGTCGAGGCCGCGCTGGAGAAGCGGACCTCGATGTCGGGACTGGAAGAGAAGGCGTCGCGCAAGCGCGACTAGCGCAAATGATCGAGCGCATCGAGAGGGGCGGCCTCATGGACATCCGGGCACCAGATCAGCAGTACAACCCCTACCGCATCTTCACGCGCCAGCAATGGTCGCATCTGCGTGACGATACGCCGATGACGCTCGAGCCGGGCGAGTTCGACCGTCTGCGTTCGATGCACGATCGCCTCGATTTGCAGGAGGTGGAGGACATTTACCTGCCGCTGTCGCGGCTGCTCTCGATCTATGTCGATGCGACGCAGCGGCTGTATTACTCGCAGCGTCAGTTCCTCAACATCCGCGACCGCAAGATGCCCTACATCGTCGGCGTCGCCGGATCCGTCGCGGTCGGCAAGTCGACCACGGCACGCGTGCTGCAGGCGCTGCTGGCGCGCTGGTCGCCGCGGCCGAAGGTCGATCTGATCACGACCGACGGCTTTCTGTTTCCGAATGCCGTGCTCGAGCGGCAGGGCATCATGCAGAAGAAGGGCTTTCCGGAGAGCTACGATCTGCCGACGCTGCTGTCGTTCCTCAGCGACATCAAGGCGGGGCGGCGCCGCGTGCGCGCGCCGGTCTATTCGCATCTGACCTACGACATCGTGCCGAACAAATGGGTCGAGATCGACCAGCCTGACATCCTGATCGTCGAGGGCGTCAACGTGCTGCAGACCGGGCGGCTGCCGCGCGACGGCAAGGCGGTGCCGTTCGTTTCCGACTTCTTCGATTTCTCGGTCTATATCGACGCCGACGAGGCCGTGCTGCGGGAGTGGTACATCAAGCGCTTCCTGGCGCTGCGCGACACCGCGTTCACCGATCCGAGGTCCTACTTCCACCGCTATGCGCCGCTGTCGGACGAGGAAGCAACGGCGACCGCGATCGCGATCTGGGAGCGCACCAACCTCGCCAATCTCGAGGACAACATCCTGCCGACCCGCCCGCGCGCGACGCTGATCCTGAAGAAGGGCGCCGACCACGTGGTGCAGTCGGTCGCGCTGCGCCGGCTGTAAGTTCTGACCCGCTATAGCGGACCACATCAACGGTGTCGTCCCGGCGTAAGCCGGGACCCATTCTCCGCGGCCCCTGCAAAGGGCAGGCGGCGAGACGTTTGTTCACCAATTGGCAGTCGTGGTTATGGGTCCCGGCCTTCGCCGGGACGACGCGGAATTTTCGCTACTACGCCGCGATATGCCGCGCGGCTGCGAGGCCCGCGAGCGCTTCTTCCAGCTTCTCACGGTCGAGCGGCTTGATCAGAAAACCGTCCATGCCGGCCTCGAAGCAGGCATAGCGGTCTTCCACCAGCGTATTTGCCGTCAGTGCCAGGATCGGGGTCCGGCGGACGGATTGCGCCGCCTCATGGGCGCGGATCTGCTTGGTGGTCTCGATGCCGTTGAGGCGCGGCATCTGGATATCCATCAGCACGAGATCATAGGGCGTGCCGGCTGAGGTCGCCGACAGCCAGGACTCCATCGCCCGCTCGCCATTGGTGGTGATGACCACGTTGTGGCCGAGCCGGGTGAGCAGCGAGCGCATCAACAGCGCGTTGATCTCATTGTCCTCGGCGACCAGGATCGAGAGCCCCTTGTCCGGCAACGCGGATGCGGGCGCCGTGGGCGCGGACTCGGCGGCCGCCTCGATCGCAAGGCTCGGCGCAGCGATTTCCGGCGATGCGGTCAGGCGTGCGGCGAGCGACGACGCGCGCAATGGCTTGACCAGGTAACCGGTGAACATGGCTGACTCGGAGGCCGAAAGGTCCTGCCGCGTCGCCGGCGTGAACATCACGATGCGATGGGTTGCGTGGAGGCGGGCGGCGTCGGCAAACGCCTCCATCGCCGGGGTGCCGAGCGTGTGGTCGATCAGCGCCGCGTGCCAGCTCCGCTCCGGCAGCAGCGCCTCTGCGACATTGGCATCCGACACGATACAGGTCTGTGCGCCCCAGCGCTGCAACCGCCGCGAGATCAGCGAGACCTCGATACTGTGCGGCGCCACCAGCATGATCGAATGTCCGGTCAAGTCGGGCGCGGCGAAGCCGTTGGCCCCGCCGGTATCGGCCGCGACGAGCGGGATTGACACCTCGAAGGTCGAGCCGGCGCCCGGCGTGCTTGCGAGCGTGATGCGGCCGCCCATCCGCTTGACGATGCGGTCGCTGATCGAGAGGCCGAGGCCGGTGCCGCCATAGCTGCGCGCGATCCGATCGTCGGCCTGCTCGAACTCCCGGAAAATACGCTGCTGCGCTTCTGGCGCGATGCCGATGCCGGTGTCGCGAACCAGGAAGTTGATCTCATTCGGCCAGATGCCGGGCTCGACGATCAGCGCCACGCCACCGGTCGCGGTGAACTTGATGGCGTTGCCGGCGAGATTGAGCAGCACCTGACGCAGCCGCGCGGCGTCGCCGGTCACCTGCATCGGCAGCCGTTCGTCGACATAGGCGGCGATCTCGATGCCCTTGGTCTGCGCGCGTGGCGCCAGCAGTTCGGTGATGTCCTCGATCAGGCCGGACAGCGCGAAGACGCGGTGTTCGAGATCGATCTTGCCGGCCTCGATCTTGGAATAATCGAGCAGCTCCTCGATCAGCGCGAGCAGCGCGTCGCCGGACGTCTTGACCGCCTTGACGTAGGTCATCTGCTCCGGCGTCAGCTGCGTATCCATCAGCAATCCGCTCATGCCGATGATGCCGTTCAGCGGGGTGCGGATCTCGTGGCTCGCCATCGCAAGGAAACGCGACTTGGCGCGGTTGGCGGCGTCGGCCTGATCGCGCGCTTCGGCGAGCGCGTGCTCGCTCTCGGTGCGGTCGGTGACGTCGCGGCCGACGCTCTGCATCTCCGCCGGCGCGCCGGCATCGTTGCGCACGAGGCCTTCACGCCAGGCGATCCAGCGCGGCCCGAGCGGACCCTCGATCCTCTGGTCGTAGACCCGCGTGCCGTTGGATTCGAGCGCGGTGTCGCCCTGTTCAAGCACCTTCAGCGTTGCGGTGCTGCCGATCAATTCGCTGCGGGAAATCTGCGCCAGCTCGCAATAGGCATCGTTGGCATAGGTGATGAGCCCGTCGAGGTCGCGCAGCACGATCAAATCGTCCTGCGCCTCGAACAGGGTGGAGGCGCGCTGCTCGGCCTCCTGCAGTTCCCAGTTGCGGTCGGCCATCGCTTCATTGTGCATGGCGATGGTGCGCAGCCGCTTGCGCATCAGCCGCAGGCGGATGCCGAGCGTCACGATCCAAAGGCAGGCGAGCGCGAACAGGAAGCTGACCCCGATCGCGAATGCATTGGGATCGTAGCCGCTCTGTTGCGAGAGCGCGCCCGAAATGAACCCGAAGGCGCTGCCGAACGCGACGGAGAAGATCGTGAACGAACGGACGATCGTCGCGACCCAGGAATGGCGCCGGAGGAAGCGGCGAAGGCGCAACTTGATCCGGAAGAAACGCCCCATCAATGGTGACCCTGAGACAGCTTGATCTGGCGCTGACGATGCGTCGGCCAGCTTGCAAAGTGCTTGAAATTGGTGGCCATTTCGCGCTGCCCTCAGAACAAGGTTAGCGGGGGGTTAACTCTGCCATGACCCGGTTCGGGACGCGCGTGTCAGGCGCGGGCGATGCGGCTTCGAGGCGGCGGTGTCCGCCGCGGGCGCTGACGATCAGGGCCGCGGCATCGCGCACCGAGAACGTCTTCGACTGCACGAAGACACGGTAGTCGGATGGGCCGGCATCATGCGTCAGATAGATGACGGGGCCGGTTGCCGAGGCCTCGCTGGAAATCCCGATCAGCTGCGGCGCAGCGCTGCGCTCGCAGGCGCCGGCCTCGGTATCGTCGATGTCGTCGATCACGGTGAAGTCGGCGGCGTCGGCGCTGTCGGCGATCTGGACCCGGACGGTGGCCTGGCTGGGGTCGTCGGTGAAGCTGACGTGAAGCTGCGCCAGCCAGGGGATCGATGCGATCTGCATCGTGGCGCCACCCATCTCGATGCAGGGCCGCGGGCCCGGCAGGAACTCGGCGCGGGCAAGGACCGCGGCCACGGCAAGGGGGACCACCGAGGTCAAAATCTTCAAACGCAACATGACACAACTCGCTCGACCCAAGCTTGCCGCCGATCGCGGTGCTTATGGTTTGCGGAGCGTAAACAAAACTCGTTACCGCCGCGTTGACGCGGGGCATTCCGGCACGAATCGGGACAGGGCTTCAGTTAGGTCAGGCGGCGCGACGCAAATCGTCGGCCAATGCACGATAGGACAGCGCTTCGGCGAGGTGCAGCCGGCCGATCGTCTCGGCGCCGTCGAGATCGGCAAGCGTGCGCGCCACCCGCAGCACGCGATGATAGCCGCGCGCGGTGAGGTGCATGTTGTCGGCAGCTTCGCGCAGCAGCTTCTGCCCATGCGCGTCGGGCTGCGCGATGGTCTCGAGCAGCGAGCTCGGCGCTTCCGCATTGGTGCGGACATGCGGCATGCCGGCAGCCGCATAGCGCGCGAGCTGGATGTCGCGCGCGGCCGCGACGCGGGCGGCAACCTCAGCCGATCCCTCCGCCGGCGGCGGCAGGATCAGATCGGCCGCGGTCACGGCGGGCACCTCGATCCGCAGATCGATGCGATCCATCAGCGGGCCGGAGATCCGCATCTGGTAGTCGGCGGTGCAGCGGTCGAGCCGGCCGCGCTTGCAGGAATAGCCGGGCTCATAGGCATGGCCGCAACGGCACGGGTTCATGGCCGCGACCAGCATGAAGCGCGCCGGATAGGTGACGCGGTGGTTGGCCCTGCTCACCGAAACCTCGCCGTTCTCCAGCGGCTGGCGCAGCGAATCCAGCACACGCGGATCGAACTCCGGCAGTTCGTCGAGGAACAGCACGCCCTGATGCGCGAGCGAGATCTCGCCGGGCTTGGCGCGCATGCCGCCGCCGGTCAGCGCGGCCATGCTGGCGGAATGATGCGGGCTGCGGAACGGGCGTCGCGCGGTCAAGGCGCCGTCGCGGATCTCGCCGGCAACCGAGGCGATCATCGAGACTTCGAGCAGCTCCGACGGCGACAGCGGCGGCAGGATCGAGGGCAGTCGCGCCGCCAGCATCGATTTGCCGGCGCCGGGCGATCCGATCATCAACAGATGATGACCGCCGGCGGCGGCGATCTCAAGCGCGCGTTTCGCGCTCTCCTGGCCCTTGATGTCGCGCAGGTCCAAAAGCGTTTCCTCGCGCGCCTCGTTCTGGTCTTGCACCTTCGGCTGCGGGCGCGACAGCACCTGCGTGCCCTTGAAGTGGTTGGCGATCTGGATCAGCGAGTGTGCCGCGATGATCTGGATGTCCGGACTGGCCCAGGCGGCTTCCGAGCCGCAGGCGGCCGGGCAGATCAATCCCTCATCGCGCGAATTGGCGCCGATTGCCGCGGGCAGCACGCCCGCCACCGGCGCGATCGAGCCGTCGAGCCCGAGCTCGCCGAGCACGGTGAAGCCGTTCAGCGCATCCGGCGGGATCGCGCCGATCGCCGCCATCAGGCCGAGCGCGATCGGCAGGTCGTAATGGCTGCCCTCCTTGGGCAGGTCGGCGGGTGCGAGGTTGACGGTGATGCGGCGGGCGGGAAGCGCGAGGCCGGAGGCGATCAGCGCCGAACGCACGCGTTCGCGGGCTTCCGACACCGCCTTGTCGGGCAGGCCGACGATCGCGAACGCGGGCAATCCCGGCGCGACCTGCACCTGCACGTCGACCGCGCGGGCCTCGATCCCCTCGAATGCGACGGTGGAAACGCGCTGAACCATGCTGCCCCTATCTTCCGCAATCGAGGGTAGCGGAACCCGGCGGCGAGCGCAAGAACATTACAAGAACATTCGCCGCGCCGAGGGCTGATCGTCCGGTACCACTTCACCGCGCGGCGCATCCGCTTCGGGCCGGTGCGGAAGCGTATGGCGTCGCTCGCGATGACACGTGTTTCTCGCGATCGAACACGGCTCGCGTCGTCGACAACTGCAAGAATCATTTTCAAGAATCATTCCAGCACGCACGAGCATCGCGCTTATTGTCGCAGCGTGTCGTCGATTTCCTTGCTGTTTCAGCGATCGCACGCTGATCGCGCGCGCGGTCTCGATCTATTCCAACTGCCGAGGTCTGTACTCGCGAGCCCCGCGCTGTAGAGCCGGATCACAAATCCATCCAGGCTGACATCAGGGGCGCCTTCGCGTGATCGATCGACTTGCTTCGCATTCCACCCGTCAACATCCGCGACTGCGAACGATCGGTCTATGTACCGCCGCCGTCCTTGCCGCAGGAGTCACGATCGAACGCGCCGACGCGCAATCGGAACTACCGCCGGTGAGCGTGGACGCGCCGCAGCAGCGCGCGACAGCTCCGAATGCAAAACCGGTTCGTCGTCCGGTGACCGCACGCCCGAGCCGCGCCAACCGCGTGGCTCGATCCCAGCAGGCGACGCCGCCGGCGGCGGCACGATCCGGTGCCGGCGCCGGTGAGCGCGCCGGCGGTCCGGTGGTCGGGTTCGTTGCCACGCGTTCGGGCACGGCGACCAAGACCGACACGCCGTTGATCGAAATCCCGCAATCGATCTCGGTCGTCACGACGGAGCAGATCAGGAATCAGGGTGCGGAATCGGTGGGCGCGGCATTGCGCTACACCGCAGGCGTCAGTGGCGACGTGAATGGCGGCTCGGACACCCGCTTCGGCGGCTTGCAGATCCGCGGCTTCGACATGACGATGCCGGGCCTCTATCTCGACGGCCTGCGGCTGCCGAGCAGCAACTATGTGCACTTCCTCGGGCTCGATCCGTACGGCGCCGAGCGCCTCGAAGTCCTGAAGGGACCATCCTCGGCGATGTTCGGCGGCAGCGGCACCGGCGGCATCCTCAATTATGTCAGCAAGCTGCCGACCGCGCGCGAGTTCGGGGAAGTGTCGCTGTCCGGCGGCAGCTTCAACCGCTATCAGGGCGAGTTCGATATAGGCGGCCGCGCCAACAAGGAAGGGACGGTGCTGTGGCGCCTGACCGGCGTCGCGCGCGATGGCGAGACCCAGGTCGACTACACCAAGGACAATCGCGTCTTCATCGCGCCCGCCGTCACCGTGAAGCCGAACGAGGACACCACGATCACCTTCCTCGCGAATTACCAGAAGGAACGCACCGGCTGGGGCCTGCAATTCCTGCCGCCGTCCGGCACCGTCTGGGCCAATAACGGCCGCTACATTCCGAACACGCGCTTCGTCGGCGAACCCGGCTTCAACCAGTTCGACACCGAGCAATCTTCGGTCGGCTACATGCTGTCGCACGACTTCAACGAGGCGCTGACCTTCCGCCAGAACCTGCGCTATTCGTGGATGCACAACGAGCAGAAGAGCTTCTACGGCACCGGCTATGCGTCGGCCGCCGACGAAGCCGCGGGCCTATTGTCGCGCGGCGGCGCCGGTGGCAGCTCGACGATCGATTCCTTCGCGGTCGACAACCAGCTGCAGGGCAAGTTCGTCACCGGCATGCTGAGCCACACGACGCTGTTCGGCGTCGACTACCGCAACACCTCGTTCCGAGACATGGCCTCCAGCTACAGCACCGGCAAGCTCAACGTCTTCGCACCGGTCTACACCAACAGCTGGATCAACAACGGGCCGTATGACGACACCGGCATCAAGCAGTCGCAGGCCGGCCTCTATCTGCAGGACCAGATCAGGCTCGGCCGGCTGTCGTTCCTGCTTGGCGGGCGGCAGGATTTCGTCACCACCGACCTCGACAACAATCTCGCGAGGACGTCGACCTCGACCGATGCCTCGGCATTCACCGGGCGGGCCGCCGTCATGTACAATTTCGACAACGGCATCGCGCCCTATTTCAGCTATTCGGAATCATTCTTGCCGGTGCTGAGCATCAACGCCGCCGGCGAACTGCTGAAGCCGGAGTCCGGCGTCCAGTACGAAGTCGGCGTCAAGTACCAGCCGGTCGGCATCAATGCGCTGATCACGCTGGCCGCCTTCGACCTGACCCGATCCAACGTCGTCACCTACGCCCCGCCGTCCTATTTCGCGGAGCAGACCGGCGAGGTCAGGTCGCGCGGCATCGAGCTCGAAGGCACCGCGACGCTTGTCGAGGGCGTCAATATCCGCGGCGGCTACGCCTATGTCGACGCGGTCGTCACCAAGGATCCCGTCAATGTCGGCAAGGCGCCGACCACGGTCCCGCTCAACCGCTTCTCGCTGTGGGGCGATTACACCGTTCAGGGAGGTCCGCTCGCCGGCGTCCAGTTCGGGGCCGGCGTCCGCTACGTCGGATCGACGTTCGGCGACGACGCCAACACCTTCAAGGTGCCGGCATCGACGGTCGTCGATGCGCTCGTCGCCTACACCAGGGACAATTATCGCCTCTCGCTCAACGTCACCAACCTCGCCGACACGCGTTACGTGGCAGCCTGCTACGGCAACACCAGCTGCTTCTACGCGGAGGGTCGCAAGGCGATCGCGAAGCTGACCTATCGCTGGTGATCACCCCGAACAACCTGCTGAAATGCCCATGAGACCAATCTTCGGACGACTGCATCGCTGGGCGGGTCTTCTCACCGCGGCCTTCCTGTTCTTCTCGGGCGTCACCGGCGCGATCATCTCGTGGGACCACGAGATCGACGATGTGCTCAACAGCCAGCTGTTCGAGGTGACGAGCTCCGGACCGGCGATCCCGTCGGTCGAGCTCGCAGGGCTGATCGAGCAGCGCGATCATCGTGCCCGCGTCGTCCACATGTTCATGACCGCGGAGAAAGGCGAGTCGCTGTGGTTCTTCGTGCTGCCGCGGATCGATCCGGCGACCGGCAAACGTTACACGCTCGACTACAACCAGGTCTTCCTGGATCCGAACACCGGCGCCGAGCTCGGACGCCGCTATTGGGGCGCGGTCTGGCCGGTGACCCGCGAAAACTTCGTCTCGTTCCTCTACAAGCTGCACTACACGATGCACATCCCCGAATTCTGGGGCAGCGATCGCTGGGGCATGCGCTTCCTCGGCGTCATCGCCGTGATCTGGACGATCGATTGCTTCGTCGGCTTTTACCTGACCCTGCCGTCGCGGCGGCGCGCAAGAGCGGAGCGGGCGTCGGCAATATCAGGCCCGTGCGGCAAGGGTTTCTGGACCCGCTGGGCGCCGGCCTGGAAGATCAAGACCTCAGGCAGCGCCTATCGAATCAATTTCGACATTCATCGCGCCTTCAGCCTGTGGACCTGGGCGTTGCTGTTCGTGATCGCGTTCACGGCATTCTCGCTGAACCTCTATTTCGAGGTGTTCTCGCCGTTGATGAAGACGGTGTCCAACTACACGCCGACACCCTACGAGCAGCGGCCATACCGTCATCTCGACGATCCGATCGAGCCAAGGATGACCTATGCGGAGATTGCCGCGCGGGCCGCGGCCGACGGCAGGGCGCGCGGCTGGACCACGCCGATCGGTTCGATCAATTATGGTCCGGCCCATGGCGTCTATGCGGTCGCATTCTTCGAGCCGGGCGACGAACATGGCGCCGCGGGCGTCGGGCCGGCGCAGCTTTACTACGACAGCGAGGACGGCCGTCCGCTCGGCGAGCGGCTGCCATGGGTCGGCACCGCGGCCGACGTGTTCGTGCAGATGCAGTTTCCGCTGCATTCCGGCCGGATCGCCGGCTTGCCCGGGCGCATCCTGATCTCGCTGATGGGATTGGTGGTTGCGGCGCTGTCGGCGACGGGTGTGGTGATCTGGTGGCGCAAGCGTCGTGCGCGGATTGGCGCGCGAGGTACGATGCGCACACGCCCCGAGAGCCGTCTTGCGCCGGCGGAATAGGCCGGACACCCAGTGGCTCCTTGCACCGGATGACAAATGCATTCGGGAGCGGCGGCGGCCGCTCCCGAGGCAGTCCGTCTTCGCAATCAGTCCGTCACAGGTTCATCTGCATCGGCTCCGGATAGTAGTGGAAGCCTTCGCCGACCTTGGCGACGTGGCCGTAGCCTGGCCAGGCGAAGTGATAGGACATCACGGCCGTCTTGTTCGCGGCCAGCATCTCCAGCAGCTTGACCCGCGAGTTCGCCGCCTGCTTCGGGTCGGTGTCGTAGGAGAACTCCATCCGCGGCCGCTCCAGCAGCAGCACCGCATGATGCGAGAGGTCGCCGAGGAACGCGAAGGATTTGCCGCCCGAGCTCACCATGAAGATGGTGTGGCCCACGGTGTGTCCGGGCGCTGCGATTGCCGTCACGCCGGGCAGGAATTCCTGGCCGTCCTTGAAGAACACGATGCGGTCGCGCACCGGCAGCAGGTTCTTGCGGGCATGCACGATGAAATCCTTCAACGGGCTGCCCATCTTGCCTTCGTCGGTCCAGAACTCGAGATCGCTCTGCGCGATGTAGTACTGCGCATTCGGGAACAACGGCTTGTCGTTGGCGCCGACGATGCCGCCGATATGATCGATATGCGCGTGCGACAGCACGACGGCGTCGATGTCCTCCGGCTTGATGCCGGCTTCCTGCATGCTCTTCTGCTGCCGCCCAGTGGTCTTGCCGAACAGTTGCGATGTGCCCATGCCGGTATCGAACAGGATCAGCTTGTCGCCGGTGTTGACGATCGGCGAATTCTGCTCGAGCACGACATTGTCGGGCGAGAGGAAGTTGTCGGAGAGCATCTTCTTCACCTCCTCCTTCGGCACACCGGTGAAGGTGCCGGAGGGATCGCCGAGCGGAAGCGGCCCGTCGGATACGACGGTCACTTCGGCTTCGCCGAGCATGAAGCGGTGCCAATAGGGTGTCTGCGTGCCGAGCTTCGGCGCGCGTGCCTGTGCGGTGCCCCCGAGCAGGGTGCTGGCGCCGAGACCGGCACCGAGCGCGAGCAAGGATCGTCGTGAGACATTGAGCGTCATAACGTCTTCCTCCACAATTTTTATGAGATTTTGCGTTGTTGCCCGCGCGTTGACCCGCCGCTTGACCTGACGCAGGCAAGAGAATGCTGCCCTCGCCCGCGCAAGCTGGCAAGTAGAATAAGGCGAACGCACGCGCGCCCGTACGCTGGCTAAATTTCAGCCAGCATGTGCAACGCAACAAGAGAGAAGGATTATTTCGCGGCGCGCTTCTTCTCGATGGTATCCCAGATCATCGCTGCGACGTCGGGGCCATTGAGCCGTTGGATTGCGCGGATGCCGGTCGGCGAGGTGACGTTGATCTCGGTCAGGTTGCCGTCGATCACGTCGAGGCCGACGAACATCAGACCAAGTTCGCGCAACGAGGGCCCAACGGTGGCGCAGATTTCGCGCTCGCGATCCGAGAGCTCGGTCGCCTTGGCCGCGCCGCCGCGCACCATGTTGGAGCGCAGATCGTCCGCTGCCGGCACGCGATTGACGGCGCCGGCGAACTCGCCATCCACCAGGATGATGCGCTTGTCGCCATGCTTCACCTCGGGGAGGAAGCGCTGGATCACCCAGGGCTCCTTGAAGGTGACCGAGAACATGTCGAACAGCGAGCCGAAATTCATGTCCTGCGGCATCACGCGGAAGACCGCGGCGCCGCCATGGCCGTGCAACGGCTTCATGACGACGGCGCCGTGCTGGTCGCGGAATGCGTTGATCTCGTCGAGATCGCGCGAGATCAGGGTCGGCGGCATCAGCTGCGGGAAATTCATCACGAACAGCTTTTCCGGCGCGTTGCGTACGCTGGCCGGGTTGTTGACGACCAGCGTCTTCGGATGGATGCGCTCGAGCAAATGGGTCGACGTGATGTAGGCGAGGTCGAACGGCGGATCCTGCCGCAGCAGCACGACGTCGAAGCCGTTGAGCGGCTCGCGCTTCGGCTCGCCCAGCGTGAAGTGATCGCCGACCTCGTCGCGCACGGTGAGAGGTTGCACCGGCGCCACCAGCTCCTCGCCGCGCAGCGACAGCTTGTCGGGCGTGTAGTAGGAAATGCCGTGGCCGCGCTTTTGCGCCTCGAGCAGCAGCGCAAACGTCGAATCGCCGCGGATATTGATGCGCGCGATGGGATCCATCTGGACGGCGATCTTCAATTTCATAAGCGTGTCCCGCGAGGTCTTGAGGTTAATTAGGGCTGGCGTCGAATGCCGCTAACAGATGGCGCGGCAGGCTCTTCGGCGCAATCAGCACGGCGTCGAATCTGAGATCAAATTCGGCATGTTCGGGATGCGCCATCAGCCAGGCCTGGGCGGCATTGATGATGCGCAGCTGCTGCCGTGGCGTCACCGCATAGGCGGCGTCGTCGAGGCTGGCACGGGCCTTGACCTCGACGAAGGCCAGCAAGTTGCGCCGGCGCACCACCAGGTCGATCTCGCCGAAGGGGGTACGGAAGCGTCGTGCCAGGATGCGATAGCCCTTGGCGATCAGAAGGGCTGCGGCGCGGCTCTCGGCCGAGATGCCGGTCCGGAACGCCGCGACGCGCTCCGGCGAGGCGCTGTCAGTCTTCGCCATTTCCGTCCCCGGTGGTCTTCGCAAGCTCGAGGGCGCGGGCATAGACCTCGCGGCGCGGTCGGCCCGACAGCTCGACCGCATGGGCGACCGCATCCTTGACGCTGCCGCGGGCGAGCTGCGCCCGCAGCAGATCGTCAAGTTTATCCTGGTCCATCACCCCGGCATCATCGGCCGGCGGTCCGATGACCAGCACGAACTCGCCGCGTGTTTCCAGCGCGTCCGCGCTTGCCGCCAGCTCGGCGACCGGCGCGCGCGTGATCTGCTCGTGCAGCTTGGTCAGCTCGCGGCAGATCGCGGCATCGCGGCCGGCCATGATCGCAGCGAGATCGCGCAGCGTGTCCTGTACGCGATTGCCCGATTCGAACATCACGAGCGTCGAATCGACCCTCGCCAGCTCGTTGAGCCGTGCCCGGCGCGCGTGCTCCTTCGCGGGCAAAAATCCCTCGAAGAAAAACCGGTCGGTCGGCAGGGCCGCGACCGACAGCGCCGTCAGCACCGACGATGGCCCCGGCACCGCGATGACGGCATGCCCGGCGGCGCAGACGTCGCGCACCAGCTTGAAGCCGGGATCGGAGATCAGCGGCGTGCCGGCATCCGAGACCAGCGCGATCGCGGCGCCCTGCGCCAGCCGCTCCAGAATTTTGGGACGGGCCTGGACCGCGTTGTGCTCGTGGTAGAGCGCGAGCTCGGCGGCGATCGCGTAACGCTCGGTCAGCCGGCGGGTGATCCTTGTGTCCTCGCAGGCGATGACGTCGACACCGGCCAGCGTCTCCAGCGCGCGCAGGGTGATGTCGGCGAGATTTCCGATTGGGGTCGCGACCAGATGGAGCCCGGGTGCGGCCCTTGGCGCGGCCAATTGCTGGCCGCCGATCGAAAAGGTTCTGGCCGCAGCGCCTGTCGTGGCATCCGAATGGTGGAGGGAACTGGCTTTTGCGCGCATAATGCCAATCTAGAGCGTTTTCGAGCGAAGTGGGTACCGGTTCGCGTGAAGAAAACGCGTCAAACCGAGAATCTGGAGCCCCGTTCCGATTCAATCGGAACGGGATAAGCTCTAGAGGGATGGCGGCGCTAGCGCCATATCTGCAAACGGCGGTGACGGAACGCTGCCTGAGGGGGGGGAATGGAGGCCGCGGCAAGGGCGCCGCGGGGCCATAATCCTTTTGTTTTAGTTAACTATTCGCCGAGAATATGCCTGAATCCACCCGCCTCATCAGAGCTGGATGGAGTCCTGGCTGATCACGGTCGGCCAAGAGAAGAGAGACGATGGAAGGCCCGCATCACCGCAAGTCCCCGCCGTCGGGCACCACCCGGCGGACCGCGCTCGGCCTCCTCGTGGGCGCGCCGCTGCTGACGGCCTGTTCCGGCGTGCAGCAAAGCTTGAGCCAGTTTTCCAGCCCGCTCGGCGGCAACCAGGAAGGCGGTCCTGCCGGCCCGCAGCAGCAGCCGCAGGCGGTCGGCACCGGGCAGGTCAAGATCGGGCTGATCCTCCCGCTATCGGCTTCCGGCAATGCCGGGCTTGCCGCCCAGTCGATGCGGAACGCGGCCGAAATGGCGCTGGCGGAATTTCAGAACCCGAACATCCAGCTCCTGATCAAGGACGATGGCGGCAGCCCGCAGGGCGCGTCGCAGGGTGCCCAGCAGGCACTGTCCGAAGGCGCCGAGATCATTCTGGGACCGCTGTTCGCGGGCTCGGTGCCGGCCGTCGCGCAACTGACGCGGCCGCGCGGAACCTCGGTGATCGCGTTCTCCACCGATTCGAGCGTGGCCGGGCGCGGCGTCTATCTGCTCAGCTTCCTGCCGGAATCCGACATCAATCGCATCATCGACTACTCGGCGGGGATCGGAAAGCGCTCGTTCGCCGCGATGGTGCCGGACAATGCCTATGGCAACGTGGTCGAGGCCGCGTTCAAGCAGGCGGTCGGCCGCAAGAACGGCCGCGTCGTCGCATTCGAGAAATATGGCGCCGATCGCGCGACGCCGGCGCGAACCGTGGCGCAGGCGCTCGGCCAGGCCGACGCGCTGCTGATCGCCGACGATGGTGATTCGGTCGTCGCGACCGCCGATGCCTTGACCGCGGCGGGCGCCAATCTGCGCAACATCCAGCTGCTCGGCACCGGGCTGTGGGACAATCCGCGGGTGTTCGCGAGCCCCGTCTTGCAGGGCGGCCTCTACGCCGCGCCTGATCCGTCCGGCTTCCGCAGCTTCGCCGGCCGCTACCGCAGCAAATATGGCGGCGAGCCGGTGCGCACCGCGACGCTTGCCTATGATGCGGTGGCGCTGATGGCGGCGCTCGCGCGCACGCAAGGGGCGCAGCGCTTTGCGCCGGAGACGCTGACCAATCCATCCGGATTCGCCGGTATCGACGGTCTGTTCCGCTTCCGCTCCGACGGCACCAATGAGCGCGGCCTTGCGGTCATGAAGGTGGCCTCGGGCGGCGCTACTGCGGTTGCAGGTTCGCCGAAGAGTTTTGGGGCTTAATTTTCGTCAGGCGGCGGCCTGAAATCGCGCTAAAGCACCCGCCAGCTACTGTGCATGGGGTTGTTTTCGATATTTTGGCGCCGTGCAGCTAGGCCGCGAGATCCGCGACGACGGCGTCGAGCACCGGGAATCCCGACTTCGTGACGCGCAGCCGTCCGTCGGCATCGACGGCGATCGCGCCTTCCTCGCGCAGCATCGCGATCCGGTGCGGGTCGAGCTGGCGGCCGGAGAGCTTCGCATAGCGCTTGGGATCGATGCCCTCGGCGAGCCGCAGCCCCATCAGCAGAAACTCGTCGGCGCGTTCTTCGCTGTTGAGGCTGTCATCGCTGACGACGCCGTGGCCGCGCTCCTCGACATTCAACAGCCAGGCCTCGGGGCGCCGCTCGGTCGCGGTCGCGTGCCTGACGCCGTCGATGTCGAGCCTTCCATGTGCGCCGGGGCCGATGCCGGCATATTCCTCACCGCGCCAGTAGACGAGGTTGTGCTTGCACTCGGCGCCGGCACGGGCGTGATTGGAGATCTCGTAGGCTGGCAATCCCTCGCGGGCGCAGACCTCCTGCGTCACGTCGTAGAGCGCGCGCGCGGTCGCTTCATCCGGCGTCTGCAATTTGCCGGCGGCATGCAGCCCGAAGAACGGCGTGCCTTCCTCGATCGTGAGCTGATAGAGCGACAGATGCTCGGCCGCTTCCGAGATCGCCTGCTTCAGTTCATCGGCCCACATCCGCGGCGTCTGGTCGGGACGGGCATAGATCAGATCGAACGAGTAGCGGTCGAATGCGCTTCGCGCGATCGCGACCGCGTCGAGCGCCTCGCGCGCGGTGTGCAGGCGGCCCAGTGCCTTCAGCGAAGCATCATCCAGCGCCTGCACGCCGAGCGAGACGCGGTTGACGCCGGCTGCGCGATAGCCGCGAAAGCGCGTCGCCTCGACGCTGGTCGGATTGGCCTCGAGCGTGACCTCGACATCGCGCGAGACCTGCCAGTGCTTGCCGATGGCATCGAGCACGGCACCGACGGTCTGCGGCTGCATCAAGGAAGGCGTGCCGCCGCCGAGGAAGATCGAGGACACCTGCCGCCCCGGCACGCGCGTGGCCGTCGTCTCGATCTCGCGGGCGAACGCGCGCACGAAGCGCTCCTCGTCGACGGGCGCATGCCGCACGTGGCTGTTGAAATCACAATACGGGCATTTCGACAGGCAGAACGGCCAGTGCACGTAGACGCCGAAGGCTTCTCGGTCAGCGTGGCTCAAGGCAGATCTCCGCGAGCTTCACGAAGGCGCGGGCGCGATGCGACAGGCCGAGCCCGAGCGGCGGCAGGCCGTGCTTCTCGATGCTGGTCATCTCGCCGAAGGTCCGTGTGTAGCCGTCGGGCAGGAACGCCGGATCATAGCCGAATCCGGCGGTGCCGCGCGGCGGCCAGACCAGGGTTCCATCGACGCGGGCCTCGACCTCCTCGAGATGATCGTCCGGCCAGGCCACGCACAACGCCGATACGAAGTGCGCCTTGCGCCGGTCCGGTGCGGTGGCGCCGCGTTCCTGCAGCAGCCGTTCGATCCGCGTCATCGCCGCCATGAAGTCCTTGCCCTCGCCGGCCCAACGCGCCGAGTAGATCCCGGGCGCGCCGTCGAGCGCGTCGACCACGATGCCGGAATCGTCGGCGAAGGCGGGCAGTCCGGTCGCCTTCGCTGCCGCGATCGCCTTGATCGCCGCGTTGGCACGAAAACTGTCGCCGGTCTCCTCGGGCTCGGCGAGGTCAAGCTCGCCGGCCGACACCACCTCCACGCCGTGCGGCGCCAGCAGTTCCCGCATCTCGGCAAGCTTGCCGGGATTATGGGTGGCGATGACGAGCCTTCCGGTGATTCGGCGGTGCATGACCAATCTGACTACGCCACCGCGATCTTTTGCAAGTCGACCAGACGCGCGACACCTTTGCGCGCCAGCGCCATCAGCGCCAGGAACTCGCCTTCCGAGAACGGCGTCTTCTCGGCGGTGCCCTGCACCTCGATGATCCGGCCGTCACCGGTCATGACGAAATTGGCGTCGGTGTCGGCTTCGGAATCCTCGGCATAGTCGAGATCGAGCACCGGCGTGCCCTGGTAGATGCCGCAGGAGATCGCCGCCACGTTGTCGCGCAACACATTGGTCTTCAGCATGTTGCGGGTCTTCATCCAGTTGATGCAGTCGGCCAGCGCCACCCAGGCACCGGTGATCGAGGCGGTGCGGGTGCCGCCGTCGGCCTGGATGACGTCGCAATCGACCGTGATCTGGCGCTCGCCGAGCGCCTCGAGATCGACGGCCGCGCGCAGCGAGCGGCCGATCAGCCGCTGGATCTCGACCGTCCGGCCGCCCTGCTTGCCGGCCGAGGCCTCGCGGCGGGTGCGTTCCAGGGTGGCACGCGGCAGCATGCCGTATTCGGCGGTGACCCAGCCGCGGCCCTGGCCCTTCAGCCACGGCGGCAACCGCTCTTCCAGCGTGGCGGTCACCAGCACATGGGTGTCGCCGAACTTCACCATGCAGGAACCCTCGGCATATTTGACGACGCCGCGTTCCAGCGACACGGGACGCAGTTCATCGGGTGCACGGCGGCTTGGCCGCATGAAATCCTCCAGAAATCCGAGAAAATTGGCTGGCCGTGCTTGTAGGAGGGGGAAGGGGCAGCGGCAAGGGTTTTCGGCCCCGGTATGGTCCGGTACCACGGGGCCGAATGCATGCTTGTCATCGGCCTCCCGGATCGACAAATTATGCAGTAATTGTGAGGGACTGGAGTGTGACTCACCACGATCCGATTGGCCTGATCGCGCCGCATGCCGGGCTCGCCCAGCTCAACGAGCGTTCGCGCGACATTTTTCGTCAAATCGTCGAAAGCTATCTTGCGACCGGCGAGCCGGTCGGTTCGCGCAACATTTCGCGCCTGATCGCATTACCGCTGTCACCGGCCTCGGTCCGCAATGTGATGTCGGATCTCGAGCAGCTCGGTCTGATCTATGCGCCGCATACATCCGCCGGACGGTTACCGACCGAACTCGGGCTGCGCTTCTTCGTCGATGCGCTGATGCAGGTCGGTGACCTCACCGAGGCCGAGCGTCAATCGATCCAGACCCAGCTTGCTGCCGTCGGCCGCGCGCAATCCGTCGAGGCCGCGCTTGGCGAAGCCCTGACGCGGCTGTCGGGGCTGACCCGTGCCGCGGCGGTGGTGTTGACGCAAAAGTCGAATGCGCGGCTGAAGCACATCGAGTTCGTGCGGCTGGAGCCGGAGAAGGCGCTGGTCGTGCTGGTCGGCGAAGACGGCCAGGTCGAAAACCGCGTGCTGGCGCTGCCGCCGGGTGTTCCATCCTCGGCCCTGACCGAAGCGACCAACTTCCTCAACGCGCGGATCCGCGGCCGGACGCTGGCTGAAGCGCGGCTCGAGCTCGAGACGGCATTGACGCAAAACCGCGCCGAGCTCGATCAGCTCACGCAAAAGGTGGTCGCGGCGGGCATCGCGAGCTGGTCCGGCGGCGAGAACGAGGACCGCCAGCTGATCGTGCGCGGTCACGCCAATCTGCTCGAGGACCTGCATGCGCTCGACGATCTCGAGCGCATCAAGTCGCTGTTCGACGATCTCGAAACCAAGCGCGGCGTGATCGATCTGCTCGGCCGCGCCGAACGCGGCGAGGGCGTGCGGATCTTCATCGGCTCGGAGAACAAGCTGTTCTCGCTGTCGGGTTCCTCGACCATCATCGCGCCCTACGGCGACGCCCAGGGGCGGATCGTGGGCGTCCTCGGCGTGATTGGACCGACGCGGCTGAACTATGCGCGGGTGATACCGACGGTGGACTATGCCGCTCGCATCGTCAGCAAGATGCTCGGCGGCTGACCGGAGGGCGATTTCGCTTTCATTTGACGGGTTTTCTTCACCCAAGCCGGAGATGCCAGTTCCCGAAACCGGTATGTTGCGCTTGATTTTCGCCGCCCAAAGCACGATATCCCGGCAAGCAATCCCCAAGATTTGAACCGACGCGAGTTTTCGAGAAGGCAAGCCATGACCGATCCGAACCGGGCCAATGACAACACCGAGAATTCGGCGCCGACGGGTGAGCCCGTGGTCTCGAAGCCCTACATCATGCCTGACGAGCCCGAGGCCGGATCGGCGGAGGCGCTGGCCAAGGAACTCGCCGAGGCGCGCGACCGGACACTGCGCACGCTGGCCGAGATGGAGAATCTCCGCCAGCGCACCCGCCGCGAGGTCGCCGACGCCAAGACCTACGGCATCACCGGCTTTGCTCGCGACGTGCTCGATATCGCCGACAACCTGCAGCGCGCGCTCGATGCGGTGCCGGCCGAGACCAAGGAAGCCGCCGATCCCGGCCTGAAGGCGCTGATCGAAGGCGTCGAGCTGACCGAACGTTCGCTGCTCAACGCGCTGGAGAAGAACGGCGTCAAGAAGTTCGACCCGATCGGCGAGAAGTTCGATCCGAACTTCCAGCAGGCGATGTTCGAGGTGCCTGATCCGTCGGTGCCGTCGGGCACCGTGGTGCAGGTCGTGCAGGCCGGTTACATGATCGGCGAGCGCATCCTGCGTCCGGCACTGGTCGGCGTCTCCAAGGGCGGCGCCAAGGCCGTCCCGACGGCCGACATCACCGCCTGATCCGTCCAACCCCGGCTGCCCGTTTGTGAGCTCGCGGATTGCGCGGGCTCACGGTCGCGGCTTCTCGTGTGCCTTCGGCCAATAGGTGCCGAAGCTCCAGAGATTTCCTTCCGGATCGCGGCAGGCGAAGTCGCGGCTGCCATAGTCGGTGTCTCGCAGTTCCATCTCCATCTTTGCGCCGCTGGCCTTGACCTTCGCGTGCAGCGCGTCGGGATCGTCGACGGCGATATAGATCGAGTCCGTGCGGCGGTTGTCGAGGTCGCCGACCAGCCTGCCATATGCGTCGTCGCGGCTCTGGCCCAGCATCAGCATCGAGGAACCATAGGCGAGCTCGGCGTGATGGATCACGCCGCCATCGCGGTAGACGACGTGTTCGGTGAACCCAAGCACCGTCGTGAGCCAATTGGTCATCGCCTCGGCGTCCTTGCAGCGCAGGGTCGGATAGATGCGGGGCGGTTCGATGTCGTGCGTCATGGTCGCTCACCTCCTTGGCTGACGGCGCCATCCTGCACGAGGCAACGTGGCGTCGGCTTGAAGGTTTGTTACCAGTCCGCCAGCCCATCGTCGGCGTGAACCAGCCGGCGGTCGGTCAGCGCCTGGCGGCGCGCCCAGGCGGTTGGCGGTTCGCCCGCGAACTCGACGAACTCGCGGGCGAGATGGGCCTGGTCGGCATAGCCGCTTTCCGCCGCGATCCCCGCCCAGCCAAGCGCGGCGCCGCTTTGTGCCAGCCGGCTCGCCCGGTGAAACCGCATCATGCGCGCCAGCGATTTGGGGGCGAGGCCGAGCTCGGACCGAAACCGGCCGGCCAGATGCTTGCGGCTCCAGCCGATCTCGTCGGCCAGTGCCGTGATGCTGACAGCACCGGCCGAACGCGCCAGTTTTCGATAGGCGAACGCGACTTCGGGAGACGGCGTGTGGCCGGCGCGGCGCAGCACGAACGCCTCGATCAGGTCGAAGCGGCGCTGCCAGCACGCCACGGCGCCGAGCTGCTCGCGCAGACGACGGCCATCACGGCCGAGCACATCGCCGATATCGACCATGCGCCCGACGAGGTCGGTCACGGCGCCGCCGAAGAAGCTGTAGGCGCCGAGCGGGGTGAAATCGACCTGCACGCAGGCAGCGTGGCCGTCGGACTCGATGTAGACAGGCCCGGCATGCAGGCCGGCGGCGAAGCTGAGCTGACGATCGGCCGCACCGGGCTCGCGCGACAGCGCGATCAGGAACGGCGAGCCGAAACTGATGATCAGCGGGACGATCAGCGGCGCGGTCTGCCGTTGCGCGAACCGGCCCGTCGCGGTCTCGCGATAACCGGTGATCCGGACGATCAGGCCCGCCAGGCGCGGCGATGGCAGGCGCTGCGCGAGATCGAATGCAAGGGGTGACGCAGACGCGGCCATGCGGATCTCGCGAGGCTGCGTCTTACGCGATATCCGTGGACTGGATGCGCTTGACGCCGGCCTTGGCCATGTCGTCCCATGCCTTGGCGAGCGATCCCTGGGTGTCGATGCCGCGACAGGCGTCTTCCACCACATAGGTCTCGAAGCCGGCCTTGCGCGCATCGAGCGCGGTCCATGCCACGCAGAAATCGGTGGCGAGCCCGGCCACGAAAACCCGCTCGACGTTGCGCGCCTTCAGATAGGCGGCGAGCCCGGTGGTGGTCTTGCCGTCGGCCTCGGTGAAGGCGGAGTAGCTGTCGACGTCCTTGTGAAAACCCTTGCGGATGATCAGCTCGGCCTGCGGGATCGCGAGTTCCTTCGACAGCGAAGCGCCATCGGTGCCCTGGACGCAGTGGTCGGGCCACAGCACCTGCTTGCCATAGGCAAGGTCGACGGTCTCGAACGGCTTCTTGCCGGAATGGGTCGAGGCAAAGGAGATGTGTCCGGGCGTGTGCCAGTCCTGCGTCATCACGACATTGGCGAAGCTCTTGGCGATCCGGTTGATCACCGGCACCACCTGCTCGCCGTCCTTCACCGCGAGGCTGCCGCCGGGCAGGAAGCAGTTCTGGACGTCGATCACGAGCAGCGCGGAGCCGTCGTCGGGCTTGATGGCAGCCGCCCAGAGATGTTTTGGAACCAGCGCCGCAAGCGCCAGCGTACCGAGCCCTGCAACGACCTGTCGTCGATCCAACATCGCGCCCTCCTCGCTTTGGTAGCCGCGCGAGGAGGCTAGTTCCGTTCGTGGAGCTGCGAAAGGCCGATTTTTCGGCGGGCCTGTCAGCCGCGCGGCTGGATGCCGTCGCGCACCGCGCGGAAGCGCGGGAAGGCCTTCTCCCAATCGGTACGCGGGGAGCTGCCGATGATGCGCATCGATGTTTGCGCGCCGAACCGCAGCCACTGCACGATGGTCACCGGGGTGTTGTCCTTGCCGCTGACGGCGTCGATGCGCGTCTCGAAGCCGGGCTGGCCGTCGATCCGGATCGGTTCGGACATGGTGATCCGCCCGTCGCGTACGCCTGGGATCGTGGTGGCGATCTGCTGGGCGAAGCGACCGCGATCATCTGGTGTGGCCGGGGCCGAGCCGATGATGCCAAGCAGCATGAAGGGCTTGGTCTCAAGGCCCTTGTCGTCGCCGTCGGCCATCAGCAGCGCCGCGCCCGGCGCCAGCATGCGGACATTCTTGAAGCTGCTGAGCTCGGTGACCTTGAACGGCATCATGCCGAGCTGTTCGTCGACCGGCACCTCGCTGCGGATCTGGGCGGTGGCGAACATCTGCCGCACGGCATCGTCGGTGTAGATCTTGCTCGCGTTCTCCGGCACCTGCACCGCGACATAGCCGGAGAAGGTCGGTCCCGGCAGGATCATGGAATAGCGCCGCACATTGGTGGTGCCGTCGCGCGCGCTCTCCACGGTGTAATAGGCAAGGCCGGCCGGCGTCTCGAGGCTCTCCGGTTTGATGTTTCCGCTACCGGCCGGGTTGGCCTTGAAGGCGCTCACGACCTCGTTGTAGGCGTCCGCGGGTAGATCGGCGATCAAGACCTTCACGCCCTGGTCCTCGGTCTCGAAGCCGATGAACGACTTGGCGCGGTTGAGGCCCACCAGCGGCTTCATCCCGACATGCGCGCCCGGCGGAAACACCACGTCGGCGGCAAAGCCACGACAGGTGGCAGCAAGCAGCAAGGCAACCGCAACGAGAAGTCGAAAAGGCGTCATGGGGGATCTACCGGTTTTGCTTGGTGGCCGCGCAACGGGGCCGGTGCAGGGCTGGATGGCCTCTTTCAGTCGGACCGCTTTTAGCGGTTTTGATGACCCTGCAACAGGCCGCCAAAGCCCCGCTCCGGGCCTGCAGGCCCGATTCCATGGGCTTTTCGTCCCGATTGGCTGGCACTTCCCGGTTTCCCGACGTTTCCGACGATCGGCCGCCAGCGGCCAAACAGCGCGCCCTCGGCCTGTGCGCAGCTCTCGCATACGACGTTTGTGAGTGTTCACTCAACAGCGCCGACGTCGTGTAGCGGATGTTCGCGGTCGACGTCGGGCCGCATCATTGCCGATTTGTTAACTTGGATCGGGCTTGAACCGGCGCCGCAGTCGGGCTGACACAATCTTTCAAACGTCAGTCTTTTCAGGCCTCAACGTTGCGTCCAGTCCTTGCGGGCAGGACCCTCTCTCCTATATCAGGCTCACCGTCGCAATATCGCGAGTATGTGAACGTCTGGGGGTTCGGTACGGAGCGCCGTCAGGGCCCAACCAACCTGCCGTAGCAAAGAGGATATGAAAACCATGGGTAAGGTCATTGGGATCGACCTCGGCACCACGAATTCGTGCGTCGCCGTAATGGATGGCAAGAACGCCAAGGTGATCGAGAATGCCGAGGGCATGCGGACGACGCCGTCGATCGTTGCCTTCACTGACGATGGCGAGCGCCTCGTCGGCCAGCCGGCGAAGCGCCAGGCGGTGACCAATCCCGAGCGTACGTTCTTTGCGGTGAAGCGCCTCATTGGCCGCCGCTATGACGACCCGATGGTCGAGAAGGACAAGAAGCTCGTTCCCTACAAGATCGTCAAGGCATCGAACGGCGACGCCTGGGTCGAAGCCGATGGCAAGACCTATTCGCCCTCGCAGGTCTCGGCCTTCATTCTGCAGAAGATGAAGGAGACCGCTGAGGCGCATCTCGGCCAGAAGGTCGAGCAGGCTGTCATCACGGTTCCTGCCTATTTCAACGACGCGCAGCGTCAGGCCACCAAGGACGCCGGCAAGATCGCCGGTCTCGAAGTGCTGCGCATCATCAACGAGCCGACGGCTGCCGCGCTCGCCTACGGTCTCGACAAGTCGAAGTCCGGCACGATCGCTGTGTACGACCTCGGCGGCGGCACCTTCGACGTCTCGATCCTCGAGATCGGCGACGGCGTGTTCGAGGTGAAGTCGACCAACGGCGACACCTTCCTCGGCGGTGAAGATTTCGACATGCGCCTGGTCGGCTATCTCGCCGACGAATTCCAGAAGGAACAGGGCATCAACCTGCGCAACGACAAGCTTGCCTTGCAGCGCCTGAAGGAGGCTGCGGAGAAGGCCAAGATCGAGCTGTCGTCGACCACGCAGACCGAAATCAACCTGCCGTTCATCACGGCTGACCAGACCGGTCCGAAGCATCTGACGATGAAGCTGACCCGCGCCAAGTTCGAGGCGCTGGTGGCCGACCTCGTCGAGAAAACCATCGAGCCGTGCCGCAAGGCGCTGAAGGATGCCGGCCTGACCGCCGGCGAGATCGGCGAAGTGGTGCTGGTCGGCGGCATGACCCGCATGCCGAAGATCCAGGAAGTCGTGAAGCAGTTCTTCGGCAAGGAGCCGCACAAGGGCGTCAATCCCGACGAGGTCGTCGCGATCGGCGCTGCGATCCAGGCCGGCGTGCTGCAGGGCGATGTCAAGGACGTGCTGCTGCTCGACGTGACCCCGCTGTCGCTGGGCATCGAGACGCTGGGCGGCGTGTTCACCCGCATCATCGACCGCAACACCACGATCCCGACCAAGAAGAGCCAGGTGTTCTCGACCGCCGAAGACAATCAGGGCGCCGTCACCATCCGCGTCTTCCAGGGCGAGCGTGAAATGGCGGCCGACAACAAGATGCTCGGCCAGTTCGACCTGATGGGCATTCCGCCGGCTCCGCGCGGCATGCCGCAGATCGAGGTGACCTTCGACATCGACGCCAACGGCATCGTCAACGTGTCGGCCAAGGACAAGGCGACCGGCAAGGAACAGCAGATCCGGATCCAGGCATCCGGCGGTCTGTCCGAGGCCGACATCGACAAGATGGTCAAGGACGCCGAGGTCAACGCGGCCGAGGACAAGAAGCGCCGCGAGGCTGTCGACGCCAAGAACCATGCCGACGGTCTGGTTCATTCGACCGAGAAGGCTCTGGCCGAACACGGTTCGAAGATCGCCGACACCGAGCGCCGCGCGATCGAAGACGCCGTCAGCGACCTCAAGGAAGCGCTGAAGGGCGACGACGCCGAGGCGATCAAGGCCAAGACCAACACGCTGGCGCAGGCTTCGATGAAGCTCGGCGAGGCCATGTACAAGCAGCAGGCCGAGGCCGATGCGGCCAAGGACGCTGCCAAGGATGACGTTGTCGACGCGGAATTCACCGAGGTCGATGACGACAAGAACAGCAAGAAGTCTGCTTAAGCGGATTTGCGATCATGACCCTCACACCAATGAGCACGCGCCGCGTCTCGGAGGAGTGGGGGTCATTTTTCTTTAAGGCGATCGCTGCATCTTCCAGACAGGCGCAATCCTTGACGCGATCCTGAGCGCAAGCTTCGGCGATCGCGATGAACTTCGGACGGAATTGAAGGATGTCCACCAAGCGCTGCTATTACGAGACCCTCGAGGTTGAGCGGAACGCGGACGAGACCAAGCTCAAATCGGCTTTCCGCAAGCTCGCGATGAAATGGCATCCGGACAAGAATCCGGGCGACGCCACCAGCGAAGTCCGGTTCAAGGAAATCAACGAAGCCTATGAGGTGCTGAAGGACGGCGACAAGCGCGCCGCCTATGACCGCTTCGGCCATGCCGCGTTCGAGCAGGGCATGGGCGGCGGCGGTCCCGGCTTCGGCGCCGGCTTCGCCTCATCCTTCTCCGACATTTTCGAAGACCTGTTCGGCATGGCCGGGCAGCGCCGCGGCGGCGGCCGCGAGCGCGGCGCCGACCTGCGCTACAACATGGAGATCACGCTCGAGGAAGCCTTCCAGGGCAAGACCGCGCAGATCGAGATCCCGGTCTCGGTCACCTGCGAATCCTGCTCGGGCACCGGCGCCAAGGCCGGCACCAAGCCGAAGACGTGCTCGCATTGCGGCGGCGCCGGCCGTATCAGGCAGGCCCAGGGCTTCTTCACGTTGGAGCGGACCTGTCCCGGCTGTCAGGGCCGCGGCCAGATGATCGAGGATGCCTGCACCTCCTGCGCGGGTTCCGGCCGGGTGACGCGCGACCGCACGCTGTCGGTCAACATTCCCCCGGGCGTCGAGGACGGCACCCGAATTCGTCTCGCCGGCGAAGGCGAGGCCGGTGTCCGCGGCGGACCGCCGGGTGACCTCTACATCTTCCTGTCGCTGACCACGCACCAGTTCTTCCAGCGCGACGGCGCCGACCTGCACTGCCGCGTGCCGATCTCGATGGTGACCGCAGCGCTCGGCGGCGAGTTCGAGGTGCCGACCATCGACAAGGGCAAGACCAAGGTGAAGGTGCCGGCCGGCACCCAGTCCAGCCGGCGATTCCGCATCGCATCAAAGGGTATGCCGGTGCTCCGTTCGCGCCAGACCGGCGACATGTATGTGCAGGTCGTGGTCGAAACGCCGCAAAATCTGACCAAGAAGCAGCAAGAACTGCTGATGGAGTTCGAAAAACTCTCGTCCGGCGCAACCCAGCCGGAGGCAGCGGGTTTCTTCTCTAAGGTCAAGGACTTCTTTGGCAATCGCTCCGTCTAGCCGCAGTCGTTATGCTTGACCGTAACGACTTCGACCTATACGTCTTTGTGACTGTTTTCTGACAACCGCTCGATTGTGCGGTCCCCGCCTGGTAGCGACATGCCTTTGCAATCGTCCGTGCGTGCGTCGAAGAAGCCCCTCCGTCTCGACGACGAGGTTCGATTTCTCCGTTCATGGATGGAGAAGCCGCTGCATATGGGCGCGGTGATGCCGTCCGGACGGCTGCTCGCCCGCACCATGGCGCAATATGTCGATCGTGACGCCGAAGGGCCGGTCATCGAACTTGGGCCCGGCACCGGGGCGATCACCAACGCGCTGATCGAGCATGGCGTCGATCAAAAGCGTCTCGTCCTGGTCGAATACAATCCCGGCTTCTGCGCGTTGCTGCGCGAACGCTATCCGCAGGCCAGGGTCGTCCAGGGGGATGCCTACACGCTGCGCGATACTGTGTGGGAGGTGCTGAAATCTCCCGCCTCGGCCGTGGTCTCCGGCCTGCCGCTCGTCACCAAGCCGATGCTGACCCGCCTGAGGCTGGTCCGTGACGCCTTCCTGGCGCTCGCGCCCGGCGCGCCGTTCATTCAGTTCACCTATTCGGTGGTGCCTCCGATTCCGAAGTCGCTGCCGGGCGTGTCCACAGAGGCCTCCGAGCGGATCTGGATGAACCTTCCGCCCGCGCGGGTCTGGGTGTATCGCAAGGGCTGACCACCCAGCGCCGTCGCGCCGGGCCTGCGCCCAATACCTGCGATTTCAAGATGTCCGCGCTGAAAATCCTCGTGATCCCCGGATCGCTTCGGTCAGGCTCGCTCAATGCGAAGCTGGCCGCCGTGCTGGCGTACGAACTGGCGCAATCCGGCGCCGACGTCACCCGCATCTCGCTCGGCGATTTTCAGCTGCCGATCTATGACGGCGACCTGCAGGCGAAATCCGGCGTGCCGCAGCATGCCGTGAATCTGAAGCGCATGATCGGCGCCCATCATGGCGTGCTGATCGTGACGCCGGAATACAATTCCTCGGTGCCGGCGCTGGTGAAGAACACGATCGACTGGGTGAGCCGCGTGCAGGATCCGCATGAGGTGCGAGGTCAAGTGTTCCACGGCCGCGCGTTCGCGATTTCAGCCGCATCCGGCAACCGGCTCGGCGGCACGCGCGCGCTGGCTGCGCTGCGCCTGATCCTGACGGCGTGCCACGCCACCGTGATCCCGAACCAGCTCGCGCTGTCATTCGCCGAGCAGGCCTATGACGATATGGATCATCTGAAGCACCAGGCCGACATCGACGTAATGCGCGCGCTGGTGCGGCAGCTGATCGACCATTCCCAACGCATGATGTGAGGTGACATGCAGCCAACCAGGATCGCTCCAAGAGACCGGTTGATCGTGGCGCTCGATCTGCCGTCGGTCGCCAGCGCCGAGGCGATGATCGACCGGCTCGGCGATGCCGTCACCTTCTACAAGATCGGCTATCAGCTCGGTTATGCCGGCGGCCTCGCGCTGGCGAAACAGCTTGCAGGCAGCGGCAAGAAGGTGTTCCTCGATCTGAAACTGCACGACATCGGCAACACCGTCGCGCGCGGGGTCGAAAGCGTCGCCGGGCTCGGCGCGACCTTTCTCACCGTGCATGCATATCCGCAGACCATGAAGGCAGCGGTCGAGGCCCGCGCAGGCTCCGGCCTGAAGATCCTCGCGGTGACGGTGCTGACCTCCTACGACGACACCGACCTGCATGCGGCGGGCTATCGCCTCAACGTCTCCGATCTCGTCGAAGCGCGCGCCAAACAGGCGCAGGCGCTTGGCGTCGACGGCCTCGTCAGCTCGCCCGAGGAGGCCGCCGCCTTGCGCAAGATCGTCGGCGATCAGATGAACCTGGTGACGCCGGGCATCCGTCCCGCAGGCTCGGCGACCGGCGACCAGAAGCGCATCATGACGCCGGCCCGCGCCATTGCCGCCGGCGCCGACTATCTGGTGGTCGGACGTCCGGTGATGGAAGCCGCCGATCCGAAGGCTTCAGCCGAAGCCATTCACGCCGAAATCGCCCAGGCGCTCGCCTGAACAACAAGAGGGAGAACAGAGATGGCGAAGGGATACTGGATTGGACGCGTCGACGTTCATAATGACGAGGGCTACAAGCCCTACGCGGTGGCCAACCTTGCGATCTTCAAGAAGTTCGGCGGCCGTTATGTGGTGCGCGGCGGCCAGCTCAACTGCGTCGAGGGAGAGAGCCGCTCCCGCAATGTCGTGATCGAATTCCCCGACTACGCAACCGCGATGGCCTGCTACAACTCCCCGGAATACCAGGCCAACATCAGGGTGCGGCAGCCGCATTCGATCGCCGACCTCATCATCATCGAGGGCTATGACGGCCCGCAGCCCTGATCGCGGGTGGCCGGTTCGGTTGCCGGAACAGCCTTGGCTCGCTATATCGCGTGGAGAGGTGAGCCATGGCTGACATGCGTCTGATTGTTGCGGGAGCCGGCGGCCGGATGGGCCGCACGCTGACGCGGGTGATTTCCGAGACCCCGGGGGCGGCGCTGGTCGGTGCGCTGGAAGCGCCGGGCTCGGAGCTGCTCGGCAAGGACGCCGGCGTGCTCGCCGGCCTCCCCGCCAATGACGTCAAGCTGTCGGCCGATCTGTGGTCGATGTCGGCGGGCGCCGACGGCATCCTGGATTTCACGGTGCCGGCCGCGACCATCGCCAATGTCGCGATCGCGGCCGAGCGCGGCCTCGTTCACGTCATCGGCACCACCGGGATGTCGCCGTCCGACGATGCGGTGATCCGCAGCGTGACCAACCGCGCCATCGTGGTGAAATCCGGCAATATGAGCCTCGGTGTCAATCTGCTCGCCGCGCTCGTCAAGCGCGTCGCGCAATCGCTCGACCAGAGCTTTGACATCGAAATTCTCGAGATGCACCACAAGTCCAAGATCGATGCGCCGTCGGGCACCGCCTTGATGCTCGGTGAAGCCGCGGCCGCGGGACGCAAGATCGCGCTCGATCAGCATTCGGCGCGCGGTCGCGATGGTCTCACCGGCGCGCGGCGCGCGGGCGATATCGGCTTTGCCTCGTTGCGCGGCGGCACTGCGGCCGGCGATCATAGCGTGATCTTTGCCGGCCCCTCCGAGCGCATCACGCTCTCGCACCATGCAGAAGATCGCGCGCTGTTCGCGCAGGGCGCGCTGAAGGCAGCGCTGTGGGCGCATGGCAAGAAGCCCGGCATGTATTCGATGGCCGACGTCCTCGGGTTGAGCGACTAACGCCGCTCGACGGAATGAAATCCAGCTAAGCGAAAACGGAATCTGAAATGAGTGATCGTCTTCTTGTGCTCGTTCGTCACGGTCAGAGCGACTGGAATCTGAAGAACCTCTTCACCGGGTGGAAGGACCCTGATCTCACCGAGCAAGGCGTCAACGAAGCCAACGAGGCCGGCCGCAAGCTGAAGGCGCAGGGCCTGTCGTTTGATGTCGCGTTCACCTCCGATCTCATCCGTGCGCAGCACACGCTGAAGCTGATGCTGGAGCAGATCGGCCAGACCGGATTGCCGACCACGAAGAATCTCGCGCTCAACGAACGCGACTACGGCGATCTCTCCGGCCTCAACAAGGACGATGCCCGCAAGAAATGGGGCGAGGACCAGGTCCTGATCTGGCGCCGTTCCTACGACGTGCCGCCGCCCGGCGGCGAAAGCCTGAAGGATACGCTGGCGCGCACGCTGCCCTATTACGTGCAGGAGATCCTGCCCGGCGTGCTGCGCGGCCAGCGTACGCTGATCGCCGCCCACGGCAATTCGCTGCGCGCGCTGATCATGGTGCTGGAGAAGCTGACGCCGGAGCAGATCCTCAAGCGCGAGCTCGCGACCGGCGCGCCGGTGGTCTATCGGCTCAATGCCGATTCCACCGTTGCGTCCAAGGTCGATCTGGCGGGGTAGGCTGAAGCGATCAATCTGCTCGTCCCGTCATCCTGAGGAGCGCGCCCTTGCGCGCGTCTCGAAGGATGCACGGCCACCAGCCGGGCCGTCGACCCTTCGAGACGCGCTTCGCGCTCCTCAGGGTGACGGGTAACGGTTGCTTAATGCAATCCGACCTGGCCGGCTTCCCAGCCCAGCATCGCCTGCTTGCGGGTGATGCCCCAGTGATAGCCGGTCAGCGCGCCGCTCTTGCCGAGTGCGCGATGGCAGGGCACCACGAACGACACCGGATTGCGGCCGACCGCGGCGCCGACCGCGCGCGAGGCCTTTGGACTGTTGATCTTGCAGGCGATGTCGGAATAGCTGACCGCGCGGCCCATCGGGACCTTGAGCAGCGTCTCCCACACCCGCACCTCGAAATCGGTGCCGATCAAGACGACGCGCAGCGGCTGGTCCGCCCGCCACAACCTTGTATCGAACACGCGCTGCGCCAATGCGGTGGTGCCGTTGGTGTCCTCGACATAGGTCGCGTTCGGCCAGCGCCGCTTCATGTCGGCGAATGCGGTCTGCTCGTCGCCGTGATCGGCGAAGGCAAGCCCCGCAAGCCCGCGATCCGTTGCGATCACGATCGCGGTGCCGAACGGCGAGGGGTGGAAGCCGTAGCGCAGCGTCATGCCGCCGGCGCCGGTCTTCCATTCGCCCGGCGACATCGCCTCATGCGTGACGAACAGGTCGTGCAGCCGTCCCGGCCCTGACAGGCCGGAGTCGAGTGCCGCGTCGAGCACGCTGGCGGAATCGCGCAAGAGGTTCTTGGCGTGGTCCAGGGTCAGCGCCTGCATGAAAGCCTTCGGCGTCAGCCCTGCCCAGCGGCGGAACAGATGGTGCAGTTCATCCGGCGTGACGGCGGCGGCATCGGCCATCGCTTCGATGGTCGGCTGCGTGCGCCAGTGCTCCGAGATGAACGCGATGGCGCGCCGAACCGAGTCATAGTCGCGCAGCGCGGCGCTCTGGAGGCCCGGCTTGGCCAGGCGCTGATCGTGTATGGCGAGTGTCATCATGGTGTCTGATTTAGGAGCCATGGCGCGTCCAAACCACCCGATTTCTGACAAGCATGATCCGGAAAAGTGGAGACCGGTTTTCCGAAAAGATCATGCTCAAATAAGACCTAGCGGATGGGGTTGTAGGTCGGGCCACGTTTTGCGGCGTTGAGCGCCGCCGTCAAGGCCTTGGAGAAGCTGGCCTTTTCGTCCGGACCCAGGAAGCTGCCAACGCTGACCCGGCGGCCCCTGGAGACCAGATAGAGCCGCTCGATGCCGAACTCCTCATGCGAAATCTGTTCGAACCGCACCCAGAGCGGATTGAGCACCCATTCCACCACATGACCGCGATGGCTGATCCTGCGCACCCGCAGTTCCGACGGTGTGACGGTGATTTCCTCGCTCGCCTTGGCGGTGCGGAAATTGACCTTGAACGCCCAATAGATCACCAGCGCGTCGAGGCAGAAGAAGCCGAAGATCGGCCAGGCGCCGAGCCACCAGAACACCGCGCCGGCGATGAAGCTGACCGCGGTGACGAACGACATCAGCACGATAAAGCCGGTGCGATTGAGCGAGCGGTGCGGCGTCAGCAATGCCGAGAACAATTTGGGCTCGGCCTCAGCGGCATCAGCCGCGAGGTCATTGGCCCTGAGGTCTTCGCCCGGATCAAAGTCGTTGCCTGCGGTCATGACGTATCAGTATATCCGGTTCATGGCCAAAATCATTCGCTCTCAACGCGCCAGCACGTCAAGCGTTCGCTCCGCACCGAAGAAGAAAGCCGCAAAAGCGGCAAGGCTGCTGCCCAAACGCGGGGCAAAGAAGGCGGCCAAGAAGGCCGCCAAGCACGTCGCAAAGCCAAAGCCATGGACATCGGAGGAGGTCTACGAGGCTTTCGACCGGTTCCGCAAAGCCAATCCCGAGCCGAAGGGCGAACTCGAGCACCTCAACCCCTACACGCTGCTGGTTGCGGTGGTGCTGTCGGCGCAGGCGACCGATGCCGGCGTCAACAAGGCGACGCGAGCGCTGTTCGCGGTTGCCGACACGCCGGAGAAGATGCTTGAGCTCGGCGAAGACAGGGTGCGCGACTACATCAAGACCATCGGGCTCTATCGCAACAAGGCGAAGAACGTCATCGCGCTCTCGCAGAAGCTGATCGCCGAGTTCGGCGGCGAGGTGCCGCGCACGCGCGCCGAAATCGAGTCCTTGCCCGGCGCCGGCCGCAAGACCGCGAATGTCGTGCTCAACATGGCATTCGGCGAGCACACGATGGCGGTCGACACCCATGTGTTTCGCGTCGGCAATCGCACCGGGCTCGCGCCCGGCAAGACGCCGCTCGAGGTCGAGCTGGGATTGGAGAAGGTGATCCCGACCGAGTTCATGCTGCACGCCCATCACTGGCTGATCCTGCATGGCCGCTATACCTGCCTCGCCCGCGGTCCACGTTGCGAAGTGTGTCTGATCAATGATCTCTGCCGGTGGCCGGAAAAGACCGTCTGAGGCATGATCGTCATCATGTGCTATCAGAGCGTTTTCGAGCGAAGTGGATACCGGTTCGCGTGAAGAAAACGCGTCAAAAAAAGGAATCTGGAGCTCCGTTCCGATTCAATCGGAACGGAAAAGGCTCCAGGTTCGTCGGCTGTTCCGGTGCGTGATTGAGGGAGTGCGGTGTGGCAGAGCAGGTTGAAGATGGTCCGTCGCCCGCCAGCCAGACCGCGCCTGCTCCGGCGCCTGCCAAGCCGCAATCAGTAGCAAGCGGCTTCTGGAGCCGTTTCGCGATTCCGCTGTTTGCCGTGCTCATCGCGCTGGTGTTCGTCGCGGTGGCGACCAGTCGCTGGGATGCCTGGGTCGGCAGCGCCACGATCCAGACCACCAATGATGCCTATGTGCGCGCCGAATTGACCCAGCTCTCCAGCCGCGTGTCCGGCGAGGTGCTCACCGTCGCCGTCTCCGATTTCCAGCGCGTCAAGGCCGGCGATCTCCTGGTGCAGATCGATCCGGCCGACTATCAGGCGCAGGTGGCGCAGGCCGAGGCCGGCGTGGTCGGTGCCCAGGCCGTGCTCGACAACCTCAACAACCAGGTCGAGCTGCAATATGCGACCATCGCGCAGGCCGAGGCTGCACGGTTGTCCGCAGAAGCGCAGCAGACTCTGGCACGCCAGGAGGAAGAGCGTCAGCAGTCGTTGTCGCAAACCGACGCCGGCACGCGGCAGCGGCTCGAGCAGGCGACCGCATCCTACGCCAAGGCGGAGGCCGACGTGCGCGCCAGCCGCGCCGTGATCGCGGCGCAGCGCCATCAGCTCGAGGTCCTGCAAGGCACCAAGAAGCAGCGTGCCGCCGATCTCGACGCCGCCAAGGCGCTGCTGGCATCGGCCAAGCTCAAGCTTGGTTATACGAAGATCGTGGCGCCGTTCGACGGCGTCACCGGCGAGCGCCAGGTCCAGCCGGGTGACTACGTCAACATCGGCGCCAATCTGATCAATGTCGTGCCGCTGCCGAACGTCTATGTGATCGCCAACTACAAGGAGACCCAGCTTACGAACGTCAAGCCGGGCCAGCCGGTCGAGGTCACCGTGGACACATTCGCGGGCCAGAAGCTGCGCGGCGTCGTCGAGCGCATCGCGCCGGCGAGCGGATCGCAATTCGCGCTGCTGCCGCCCGATAACGCCACCGGCAATTTCACCAAGGTGGTGCAGCGCATCCCGGTGCGTATCCAGTTCGACAAGGGCCAGCCATTGCTCGAGCGCCTGCTGCCGGGCATGTCGGTCGTCACGCGGATCGACACCGGCGAGGCGGTCGCCAATGGCGGAAAGTGACGACCGACACAGCGGTCCGGTCTCGCGCGGCGACGTCGCGCGCTATCCGCTGTTCGCGGTCGTCGCCGTGCTGCTCGGCGCGTTCCTGGCGAATTTCGACAGCCGCCTGACTTCCGTCGGCCTGCCCGATTTGCGCGGCGCGTTCTCGCTCAGCTTCGACGAGGGCGCCTGGCTCTCGACGGCTGCGATCGGCTCGCAGATCTTCGTCGCGCCAGCAGTGGCCTGGCTTGCCACCGTGTTCGGCCTGCGCCGTGTGCTCGGCATTCCGAGTCTGGTCTATGCGGTGGTCTCGCTGACCATCCCGTTCGTGCGCGACTACACGATGCTGATCACGCTCAGCATCGCCCACGGCATCCTGCTCGGCACCTTCGTGCCGGCGACGCTGATGATCATCCTGCGCAATTTGCCGATCCGATGGTGGCTGCCGGCGATTGCGATGTACTCGATCCGCGTCGGCTTCGCGCTCGACTCGTCGAGCTCGCTGGTCGGTTTCTATGTCGAGCATCTCGGCTGGCAGTGGCTGTATTGGCAGGGCGTGGTGATCGCGCCGCTGATGGGGCTGATGGTGTATCTCGGCACGCCGAACGAGCCGGTCAATCGCGACCTGCTGCACCATGCCGATTGGGGCGGCATGCTGCTGCTCGGCGCCGGGGTGTCGATGGTCTATGCCGGGCTCGATCAGGGCAACCGGCTGGACTGGCTGTCGTCGGGCACGGTGATGGCGCTTCTGATCGGTGGCGGGCTGTTGATCGTCGCCTTCATGATCAACGAAATGGTGGCGCGTCGGCCCTGGGCGCATTTCAACGTGCTGTTCTCGCGCAACATCGGGCTCTCGCTGATCGTCATCCTGCTGTACACGCTGACCAGCCTGTCGAATTCGTCGCTGGTGCCGAACTTCCTCGGCACCGTCGCCGCGCTGCGGCCGGAGCAGTCGGGCGTGCTGCTGTTCACCTACGGCGCGCTGCCGATGTTCGTGCTGGTGCCGGTCTCGATCTTGCTGCTGCGCCACCTCGATCCGCGCATCGTCGTGGTGCTCGGCTTCTCGGCATTCGCGGCCGCCAATCTCTGGGGCACGCAGCTGAGCCATGTCTGGGCGCGCGAGGACTTTGTCGGCATCGTCCTGCTCACGTCGATCGGGCAGGCGTTCACGCTGCTGCCGATCATCATCATGGCGCTGTCGAATTCCGATCCGTCGCGGGCGACGGCGTTCGCGGCCTATATCCAGATCATGCGCCTTGGCGGTGCCGAGATCGGCGTCGCGCTGATGGGGACCTGGCTGCGGGTCCGCGAGCAGATCCATTCGAACTATCTCGGACAGCATGTGCAGAACGGCAACATCGACGTCGTGAACCTGCTCAAGCGGCTGGCAGGTGAATTTTCCGGCCACGGCATCGGGACCGCGACGGGGCGCGCCGTCGGCACGCTGGCGGCGCTGGTGCAGCGCGAGGCCAACACGCTCGCCTATATCGACGGCTTCTGGCTGTGCTTCTGGCTCGCGATCCTGGCGCTGGTCCTGGTCGCCTTCATCACGCGCGCGCCGCAGGGCCCGCTGTCGCCGGCGCCGTTGGGCTTCGTGAAGAGCGTGATGCGCAGGCTGGGCGTCGCCGCTTCCTGATTTGCGAGGAGGCGGCGGATATCGCCGCCGGGTCAATTTATAGTGAATGCGGCGCTCGTGCTATGTCGCAGGCGTGCTGAAATATTTTGCTCATCGCGCGGTTCCAAGAGCGGGGGAAATGGAGCCACGATGATCGAGATGAAGCAGACGGCCGCGCTTGTTTCCCTGGCGACGGCGGTTCCACCGCATCTATTCCATCAGGGACAGGTCCTGCAGGCCGCGCGTAACCTCCTCGCGGACCGCTATGCCGAATTCGAGACGCTCTCCAGCCTGTTCGCCAACACCGGCATCCAGCATCGCTACGGCGTCAAGCCGATCGAATGGTATCTCGAACGGCGCGGCTGGCCGGAGCGAACGCTGGCGTTCCTCGAGGGCGCGGAGACGCTATATGTCGACGTGGCCCGCAAGGCGATTGCGCGCGCCGACCTGACCGGCAGGGACATCGATATCGTGGTCACGGTGTGCTCGACGGGGATAGCCACGCCGACGCTGGAGGCGCGCGTCGCCGGCAAGCTCGGTCTGCGAACGGATGTGTCGCGCGTGCCGGTGTTCGGCCTGGGCTGCGCGGGCGGTGTGTCTGGCCTGTCGATCGCGGCGCGGCTGGCCGAAGCGCGGCCGGGAGCGAATGTGCTGCTGGTTGCGCTCGAGCTCTGCACGCTCGCGGTCCGGCACGACGAGCTCACCAAGGCAAATATCGTTGCGGCCAGCCTGTTCGGCGATGGCGCGGCCGCGATCGTGCTGCGCGCCGGGGACGGCGGCGCGACGCGGATCGAGGCGACGGGTGAAAAGCTGTGGCCGGATACGCTCGACATCATGGGCTGGACAGTCGATCCGGAAGGATTCGGCGTGGTCTTTCAGCGAACCATTCCGGATTTCGTCCGCGACCATCTTGGGCCGGCCGTTGCCGAAATCCTCGCGCGGATGCAGCTGACGGCCGATGACGTCGACCGCTACCTCTGCCATCCCGGCGGCGCCAAGGTCATCGCCGCGCTGGAGCGGGCGCTCGCGCTCGATCAGGGCACGCTCGATCACGAACGCGACGTCATCGCGGCTTGCGGCAACATGTCGGGCCCGACGGTTCTCTTTGTTCTCGAACGCGCCTGCGCCAAGGGATTGCCGTCGCGCTCGCTGCTCACGGCGCTTGGCCCGGGCTTCACGCTCAGCTGCGTTGCGCTCAGGCACGCGGCGTGAGCTTCGCGTCGGTCATCCTCGCTCTGGTCACGCTGCAGCGTCTCGCCGAGCTCGTGCTGTCACGTCGCAACACGGAGCGGCTTCTCGCACGAGGCGCGGTCGAGGTCGGCGCCAATCACTACCCGCTCATTGTCCTGGTTCACGCCGGCTGGCTGACCGCGCTGTGGATCTGGGGCCGCGACCAGGACGTCAATCTGGCCGCGCTGGCGGGTTTTCTGCTGCTGCAAGGCTTGCGGCTGTGGATCCTCACGGCGCTCGGGCCGCGATGGACCACGCGAATCGTCGTGCTGCCGGGCGCGCCGCTGGTCGCATCCGGGCCATACCGATATTTCCCGCATCCAAACTACGCCGTCGTGGTCGGTGAAATCGCGCTGCTACCGCTCACGCTGCACCTGCCGCGATTGGCGCTGATCTTCACCCTCCTCAATCTCGCGGTGCTTGCGCTCCGGATTCGGGTCGAGAACCGCGCGCTCTCCGTTTCCGACTGGCCACGCACAAGCACGCCATGAGCAAGGGGGCGGATCACCGAACCGACAGCCCATCGGCTGCGACCTGGGCCGGCTTCCTCCTGATGTGCTGCGGCATGTTCATGGCGATTCTCGACATCCAGGTCGTCGCAACCTCGTTGCCGACGATCCAGCGCGCGCTTGCGATCTCGCCGGCGGCGATGAGCTGGATCCAGACCGCCTATCTGATCGCGGAAGTGATCGCGATCCCACTGACCGGCCTGTTCACGCATGCGCTGTCGTTACGATGGCTGTTCGCGCTTGCCGTGAGCCTGTTCACCGTCGCGTCGGTCGGCTGCGCCCTCAGCGACGGCTTTGCCGCGCTGCTGGCGTTTCGCGTGCTGCAGGGATTTTCCGGCGGCGTCCTGATCCCCGCAGTGTTCTCCGCCGTGTTCACGCTGTTCCCGGCGCGGCTTCATGCGGTGGCCACCACGATCGGCGGCGTCGTCGCGGTGCTCGCGCCGACCGTCGGACCCGTTGTCGGCGGCTGGATCACGCAGACCTGGTCGTGGCCATGGCTGTTCCTGATCAATGTGGTTCCGGGAACGGTGGCAGCCTCGGTCACGCCGTTGCTGCTTCCGAAGGAAGGCGTGCAGCTTCGCGCATTCTCAAGGCTGGATAAATGGTCGCTTGTCCTGTTCGCAGCGACGCTCGCAAGCTTCATGATCGGTCTGAAGGAAGCGCCGCAACGCGGTTGGGCCGCGATGCCTTGCCTCGGCCTGCTGATCGGAAGCATTGCCGGGATGGCGCTGCTGATCCGGCGCACGCTCCGCGCGGCCTATCCGATCGCGCAATTGACGCTTTTCAAGCGGCGCCCGTTCGCGATCGGTTGCGCACTGAGCTTTTGCCTCGGCATTGGCCTTTATGGATCGACCTATCTGATGCCGGTATTCCTCGGTTTCGTCCGCCGCCATGACGCCTTCGAGATCGGCAAGATCATGCTGGTCACGGGGGTTGCGCAGCTCGTCGCCGCGCCGCTTGCGGCGATCCTCGAAAGCCGCGTCGGCGCGCGGCGGTTGACCGGTGCGGGCTTCGCCTTGTTCGCGCTCGGCCTCGGCTGGAGCGCCATTCAGCCGCGCACAGCGGATTTTGGCGAGATGTTCTGGCCGCAGGTCGTGCGCGGCGTCGCGATCATGTTCTGCCTGCTGCCGCCGACGCGCATTGCGCTGGGCGCCCTTCCGGAGGCGGAAATCGCCGACGCCAGCGGACTGTTCAACCTGATGCGCAATCTGGGCGGCGCGATCGGGATCGCCCTGATCGATACCATCCTCTATGGGCGAAGCCCGATCTATGGCGAGGATTTCCGCGTGCGCCTGCTGGCGGGGGATATCACCGCGGCGCAGGCGATCGGGCTCGATCCGAAGTTGCTGATCGATCGTCCGCCGGGTCTGCCGGACGACGCGACGGTGGCGTTCATCCGGCCGTTGGTCGAACGGGCGTCGCTCGCACTCACCGTCAACGAGGCATGGGCGATGCTCGCCTGCGTGGCGATCGTCGGACTGCTGCTCGTGCCATTCGCAAGCGATCGGGTATCGGCATCGCTGCCGGCGCTTCCGGATACCACCTAGAGCGTTTTCGAGCGAAGTGGATACCGGTTCGCGTGAAGAAAACGCGTCAAAACAAGAATCTAGAGCCCCGTTCCGATTCCATCGGAACGGGAAAAGCTCTAGACCGAGGACACATTGGTTCGCCGCGCCGGCTCGATCAGCTCGCGCCGCGGGCCCGACAGCCGCTTGTACATGTGCACCATGAAGGCCATGCCGAACAGCGGCGTCGCCAGATTGACGATCGGGATCGAGACGAAGGCCGCGATGAACAGGCCCGCGGTAAAGACTGTCGCCGCGTTCTCCTTGCGCATCGCCTTGGCGTCATCAGGCGAGCGGAACCGCATCGCCGCAAGCTCGAAATATTCGCGGCCGAGCAGCCAGGCGGTCGCGATGAAGAAGATGATGAAGCCTGCGCCCGCGAACAGCACGAACGGCAGCGCGACGAGGTAGACCAGGATCGTCAGCAGCGCGGTCTTGACGCCCTCGATCGTCGCGAGCGTGACCGGCAGCGCCGTGCCGGGATGGTCGGCCGGATAATGCTCGCGCTCGACATGGTCGGCGACGTCGTCGACAAACAGGCTCGCTACCAGCGAAGTGATCGCGGGCATCAGGAAGATGCCGCCGAGCACGACGCCAAGGCCCGCCGAGATCGAGACGATCCAGGACAGCACGTGCAGCGTGGAATGGAAGCTGGGGCCGAGCATGCCTTCGGCCCAGACCTCGCCAGTGTCGGCAAACCAGCTCAGCAGCCGCTGCAGGCCGATCGCCAGCACGGTGATCAGCACCAGCGCAAGCCCGATCGAGCGCCACAGGATCGAGCGCATCGGCGGCGACAGGATTTGCGAAAGCGCCTTGACGGCGGCGGCTAACATGACTGGGTTACCTCTGCACAAATGACCCGCGAGAGGTAGACACCCAATATGGCTTCGGCAAGTGCCGTTTGTGCCGCGGTACGAGCGTTTTCGAGCGAAAGGCTCTAGGCGTCGAGCGGCCTGCCGCGGACGTTCGGTCCCCAGACACCGATAGCAATGATCACGATGACCATCGCCGCGGTGATCAGGCCGAATACCCCGCCAACGCCGGCCTCCTTCAGCATGAACGCCACGATGAAGCCGGAGAAGGTCGCGCTGAGCCGGCTCATCGAATAGACGAGGCCCGCGGCGCGCGCCCGGATCGCGGTCGGGAACACCTCGGTCTGGTAGGCGTGATAGGCGTAGGACAGCGTCATGTTGGCCCCCGTCACCAGCACGCCGCTGGCGATCAGCAGCACCGGCTCGGTGAGCTGCGAGAAGGCGAGGCCGAATACCGAGATCGCGGCAGCCGCGCCGCAGATGATCCATTTGCGCTCGAAGCGGTCGGCGAAGGTTGCGGCCAGGAGCGGCGCGAGCGGATAGGCGAAGGCGATGATGAACGAATATTGCAGGCTCTTGGTGACGTTGATGCCCTTTTGCACCAGTAGCGCCGGAACCCAGTTGGAGAAGCCGTAGACGCCGAACGCCTGGCAGAGATTGAAGATCATGAGCAGCACGACCAGCGAGACGTAGGGCGGCCTGAACAGGTCGGCATAGCCGGTCTCGACCGGCGCACGAACTGGTGCGGCTGCGACCGCGGGGGCAGGACGCGGCGCAGCCGTCCGCGCTGCGGTCTCGAGCGTCCGCATGATCCTCTCGGCCTCGGCGGCGCGGCCATGGCGGGCCAGCCAGAGCGGGCTTTCCGGAACGTAGAGCCGCAGCACCCAGATGATCATGCTGGCGGCGGCGCCGATTAGCACCACCCAGCGCCAGCCGTCGATGCCGTGAGGCGAGAGCGGCACCAGCCACCACGACAGCGCGGCGACAACAGGCACCGCGGACAGCATCACCGCCTGGTTGATCGCAAACGCCCGGCCGCGCATCCAGCTCGGCACCAGTTCGGTGATATAGGCGTCGATCGTGATGACCTCGATGCCGATCCCGATCCCGGCGATGAAGCGCCACAGCAGTAGGCCGCCGGGCGTGGTCTGGCACGCCATGATCACCGATGCAGCGCTGTAGAACAGCAGCGACCAGGTGAAGACCGCCTTGCGCCCGAAACGATCGGCGAGGAAGCCGAGGCAGAAGGTGCCGATGAACAGGCCGGCGAAGGTCGCCGCGACGAAGGCGCCGATGCCGGAGAAGCCGAAGAAGGCCTGCGTCGTCGTGGTCATCAACCCGCTGCGGGCGAGGCCCGGCGCGATATAGCCTGTGAAGAACAGATCGTAGATCTCGAAGCAACCGCCGAGCGAGAGCAGGATCACCAGCCGCCAGACAAGGCCGGAGGTGGGCAGCGCCTCAAGCCGTCGCGAAATCTGGTCGGGTCCGCTTGTCGTGTTGGCGATATCGGCGACCGAGCCGAGTTCGACGGCGCTCATGATGGTCCTCCCCGAATGGTGCAACGGCCGCCCCTCTTGCGAAGGCGTGCCGGTCGCGCATGTTTGGCAGCCGGGAGCCAGAAATCCAGACGAACATATCGAAGGAAACGTTCGATATTTTCGAACTCAGGGGGAAGGGTTGCTTTGATTCACCTGTCAAACGGCTTGTTCAACTGTCGTCCCTGCGAAAGCAGGGACCCATACGCCGCGGCGGGTGCCGTGAAAGGGACTCGTCGTCCCACTGGTGCGCAACTTTGCGGTCCCTGCTCCCGTGCGCAATTGCGCACTAGGCAGGGACGACACTGAACCTGTTATGCAACCACTGAGTCATGCATTCAGATCAGCAGCGTCGCCTCCCAGGCGCCGCGGCCCACCTGGTCTGCGATCAGGGCGCGGATCAGGCGGCACATCTCCTCCATGACGTAGGTCATCGGGCGATTGCGCAAGCGGCAAAGATAGAGGGTGCGGGTCAGCTTTGGTTCGATGACTTCGCGCGCGACCAGCGATCGTGCCTTCAACGGCTCGCTGACGAAATGGGTGGTCGCAATCGTGCAGCCCAAGCCCGCGGTCAGCGCGCCGATCATGCCGCTGGTCGAGTTGAGGTGCATGATCGCATTGGCCTCGAGCCGCTTCAGCAGCACGGGATCATCCAGCAGTGCGCGCGCCGATAGTCCGTACCGCAACAGGATCAGGGGCAGCCGCGTCACCTCCTCGAAGGTGATTGGCGTTTTCTTGCCGATCAGCTTTTCGGTGCCGACGCAGAACATCTGTTCCTCCAGCACCGGCTCGGCGATCAGGTCCTTTTCCGACGGCGGATTGTAGACCAGCGCGAGGTCGACCTCGGAACTCAGCAGATGCAGCAGCGTCGCGCCGGAGAGACTCTCGGTCAGCGACAGCTTTAGGTTCGGATATTTCGTCAGCACGGTCCGCATCAGCCGCACGCCGATCGCCTTCATCCCGGAATTGGCCATGCCGATCGAGATATCGCCGGCGATCACGCTGGCGCCTTCCTTGATCTCGCGCTCGGCCGCCGCCATCGCGCGCAGGATGATGCGGGCATGTTCATAGAGCCGCTCGCCAGCCGCGGTCGGTTCCATGCCGCGCGGCTTGCGCTCGAATAGCGGCGTGGCGAATTCCGCCTCGAGATTGGCGATGTGGTGGCTGAGCGCGGATTGCGCGACATTGGCCTGATCCGCCGCCCGCGACAGGTTGCGCTGCTCGTAAACCGCGATGAAATAGCGAAGCTGGCGCGAATCCATGAGGGTTCAGCGTTCTAGAACCACGAATACACTATTCGACAGATTATATTTTTCAGATAGCGTGCGGAAGCCTAACCTGCGCCGATCACAAAGCGTTTTCGAGCGAAACGGGTACCGGTTCGCATTGAGAAAACGCGTCAGAACAAGAGCGCAACGAGCACGGAGAAACCGATGACCGGGAGCGGACTGCCGCTGGAAGGCGTGAGGGTCGTCGAGATGACCCACATGGTGATGGGGCCGACCTGCGGCATGATCCTGGCGCAACTCGGCGCCGAGGTGATCAAGGTCGAACCGCCCGCTGGCGACAAGACCCGTACGCTCGGCGGTATGGGGGTCTCGTTCTTCCCGTTGTTCAACCGCGGCAAGCGCAGCATCGTGCTCGACTTCGCCAAGCCCGAGGACCGCGACACGATGCACCGGCTGCTCGCCAGTGCTGACGTGTTCCTGGAGAATTTTCGCGACGGCCAGCTCGACAAGCAGGGGCTCGGCGCCGAGGAGCTTCGCCAAAAATATCCGCAGCTGATCATCGCCGGCCACAAGGGCTTTCTGTCCGGTCCCTACGATCATCGGCCGGCGCTCGACGAGGTCGTGCAGATGATGTCCGGGCTCGCGGCGATGACCGGCACGCGTGACAAGCCGCAGCGCGTCGGCTCCTCCGCCAACGACATCATGGGTGGCATGTTCGGGGTGATCTCGATCCTCGCCGCGCTCTATCAGAAGCGTGGCGGCAAGGCTGATGGCGCCGACATCCGCATCGGCCTGTTCGAGAACTGCCTGTTCCTGGTCGCCCAGCACATGGTCGAGTACGAGATGACCGGGCGCAAACCGCGCTCGATGCCGGAGCGCGAGCATGCCTGGCCGATCTACGACATCTTCGATGCCGCCGGCGGCGATCGCATCTTCATCGGCGTCGTCACCGAAGGTCATTGGCAGAGCTTCTGCCGCGAGTTCGGCCTCACGGAATTCGCCGACGACCCGACGCTGCGCTCCACCACGGACCGCATCATGGCGCGCGACCGGATCATTCCGCGCGTTGCCGCGGTGATCAAGGACTGGAACGTGGCGGACCTCTCGGCGAGGCTCGATGCGCTCAACATCTGCTTCTCGCCGATCAACCGGCCGGAGGATCTACTGCAGGATCCGCACGTGCTGCGTCCGGGCGGTCTGGTCAACAACGTGAACGCCGACGGCAAGCCGTTCCGCGTCCCCGCGTTGCCGCTCGAATGGAACGGCCGCAATATCGGCGAAGGCCTGAAAGTGCCGGTACTGGGCGCCGATACCGAGGCGGTGCGCGCCGAGCTCGCACAACAGACAATTTCATCAACCGGAAACGCTGCGTGAGGCTGACATGACCCGCGTCCACGATATCTATCCGAGCGACAAGGTGAGCCTGCGCGAGGTCGGCCTGCGCGACGGCCTGCAGCTGGTGAAGACGTTCCCGTCGACCGCGGCGAAAGAGCGCTGGGTGCGCGACGAATATGCCGCCGGCGTCCGGCATTTCGAGGTCGGCTCGTTCCTGCCGGCCAAGACCTTCCCGCAATTCGTCGATGTCCGTGACGTCGTCGCGACCATTGCCGCGCTGCCCGGCGCGCACGGCGTCGCGCTGGCGCTGAATGAGCGCGGCGTCAACGAGGCGCTGGCCTCCGGCGTCGCCGAGATCGCCTCGGTGGTGTCGGCGACCGAGGAGCACAGCCAGGCCAACGCCAACCGCTCGCGCGAATCGGCGATCGAGAACATCAAGCGGCTCTGCGAGCTCCGCGACGCCAGCGCCCACAAGCCGCTGGTCAATGCCGCGATCTCGATGGGGCTGGGCTGCTCGATCGTGGGTGCGGTCGATCCGAAGGAGGTGCTGCGCCTCACCGAGAAACTCTTTGAGGTCGGCGTCGACATGGTCGCGATTGCCGACACGGTCGGCTATGCCGGGCCGAAGCAGGTCGGCGAGCTGACGCGGGGCGCGGTGAAGATCGCGGGATCGAAGCCGGTCTGCGTGCATCTGCACGACACGCGCGGCATGGGCATCGCCAATGCCTCCGCCGCGCTCGACGAGGGCGCCCGCGTGCTCGACGGCTCGCTCGGTGGCCTCGGCGGCTGCCCGTTCGCGCCGGGCGCCACCGGCAATGTCGTGTTCGAGGACCTCGTCTTCCTCTGCGAGAGCAAGGGATTTCCGACCGGCATCGATCTCGATCGCCTGGTCGAGGTGCGCGCGATCCTGAAATCCGAGATGCCGAACGAGCAGCTCTATGGCGGCCTCGCCCGCGCCGGCCTGCCGCGCGGCACCAAGGCGAAGGCGGCGTAGCGTATTCATTGTGTAGCCCGGATGGCGCTGCGCTCCATCCGGGCTACGAAAACGCCACGCTCTCAATCATGCCTGTGCCCATGCCCGCGCTTGCGCGGCTTCTTGTCCGGGGCGGTCGGGATCATCACGACGCGGCCGTAACGCACGCCGCGTTCGGCGATGACGTGATCGGCGAGATGCCGGACCTCGCTGCTGGCACCCTTCAGCGCCGTCACCTCCATGCAGCTGTCGTCGTCGAGATGGACGTGCAGCGTCGCCAGCGACAGGTCGTGATGGCCGTGGAAATTCTGCACCAGCCGCTTCGACAGATCGCGCGCGGCGTGGTCGTAGACATAGACCAGCGCCGCAACGCACTGCCCTGACGGCGCCTCTTCCGCGCTCTGCTGCAAGCCGGCGCGTGCGAGATCGCGGATGATCTCGGAGCGGTTCTGATAGCCGCGCGCCTCGGCGGCGGCGTCGATCTCCGCGAGCAGGTCATCCTCGATGGTGATGGTGATGCGTTGCATGGATTATCCGTGGTGGCTCGGCTGCCTGGCGGTATGACATTTTTCTTGTAACGTCATACCGCGCTTGCTAGCGTCGTTTTGCCGGGGTTGGTTGGACTGGTGCGGTCGTCGCGTGACTGTAACAGGTATCATGCGGGGGCATGCGCGTTGCGTCGTACTGCATGGCGGATATTTCCCGCCGCCGCATCCATTGCAGCACTCGCGCCGGTCGCCGAAGCGCAGACGGTCGCTCCCGCGCCCGGCCAGTTGCCGCCGGTGACGGTGACGTCGCCGGACCAGGCGCCGCCCAAGCGCGCCAACCCGTCCCAGCGTCCGCGGCATGTCGCCGCCGGCGGCCGCAAGCCCGCAGCGCTCCAGCCGACCCAGCCCACCGCTGCGAGCGACGGAATCACCGGCGGCTCGGCGACCGTGTCCGCGTCCGATCTGCAACCGACCGCCGCCAGCGCGCGGCAGATCAGCGGCGACGAAGTGAATGCGCGGCCGGTCTCGCGTGTCGGCGAAGTTCTGGAGGTGGTGCCGGGCCTGATCGTCACCCAGCATTCCGGCGAGGGCAAAGCCAATCAGTATTTTCTGCGCGGCTTCAATCTCGATCACGGCACCGATCTGGCCATCACCGTCGACGGCATGCCGGTCAACATGCCGACCCATGGTCACGGCCAGGGCTATGCCGATATCAATTTCCTGATCCCGGAGCTGATCCGGTCGATGGACGTCCGCAAGGGTCCGTACTACGCGGACAAGGGCGACTTCGCTTCCGCCGGCGCGGTCGACATCAATTATCTGAACGGCCTGCCCAGGAACGTCGCCGAGCTGACCGTTGGCAGCTTCGGCTATCAGCGCGCGATGGCTGCGGGTGCGACCAAGGTCGGTGATGGAACGCTGCTCGCGGCTTTCGAGGCCAACAAATACAACGGTCCCTGGGACGTGCCCGACGACATCCGCAAGCTCAACGGCGTGCTGCGCTATAGCCAGGGCACCGCGACCGACGGCTTCTCGCTGACAGCGATGGCCTATTCCAACGGCTGGAATTCGACTGACCAGGTCGCGCAGCGCGCGATCGACCAGGGCCTGATCGACCGTTACGGGTCGCTCAATCCGACCGACGGCGGCACCTCGAGCCGCTTCAGCCTGTCCGGCAATTGGGCGCAGTCCAGCGATTACGGGCAGAGCAAGCTCAACGCCTATGTGATCCGCTCGTCCCTGCAGCTCTACAATGACTTCACCTATTTCCTCGACAACCCCGTCAATGGCGACCAGTTCAGCCAGACCGACAAGCGCACGGTGTATGGCTTTGACGCCAGCCACGCCTTCGATGCCCGCTTCGCCGGCGTCGATACGCAGACCCGGGTCGGCGTCCAGACCCGCTACGACGACATCAATGTCGGCCTGTTCAAGACCGCGCAGCGCGAGATCCTGTCCACCGTGCGCAACGACCAGGTGCAAGAGGGTAGCGTCGCGCTGTGGGCCGATAGCACCGCGCGCTGGACCGACTGGCGGCGCACCACGGTCGGCATCCGCGAGGATTATTTCGCCGGCCACGTGCTGAGCGACACGCCGCAGAATTCCGGCAACGCGCAGGCCGCGATGACGAGCCCGAAGGCCGGCATCGTGCTCGGCCCCTGGTCGAGGACCGAGTTCTACGGCAATGCCGGCTTCGGCCTGCATTCCAACGACATCAGGGGCGCGACCATCACCGTCGATCCCAACGACAAGATGACGCCGCTCGAACGCGTGCCGCTGCTGGTGCGCTCGAAGGGCGCCGAGCTCGGCATCCGCACCAGGGCGATCGACGGCCTCACTTCGTCGCTCGCGGTGTTCGTGCTCGACTTCGATTCCGAGCTGCTGTTCGTCGGCGATGCCGGCACCACCGAGCCGAGCCGCCCGAGCCGGCGCGTCGGCGTCGAGTGGACCAACCAGTACAAGCTCCTGCCGTGGATGAGTTTTGATTTCGATCTCGCCTATACCCGCGCCCGCTTCACGGATGCCGATCCGGCCGGCAATTTCATTCCAGGTGCGCCGGCCTGGGTCGCCAGCGGCGGCGTCACCTTCGGCCGCGACACCGGCTGGTTCGGCAGCCTGCGCGCCCGCTATTTCGGCCCGCGCCCGCTGATCGAGGACGACAGCGTGCGCTCGCTGTCGTCGTTCATCGTCAACGCCCGCGCCGGCTATAAATTCGACAACGGGATGCGGCTGCAGCTCGACGTCCTCAATCTCTTCAACGCACAAACCAACCAGATCGAATACTACTATTTGTCGCGGCTGCCGGGCGAACCGATCGACGGCGTCGCCGACCGCCATGTGCATCCTGCCGAGCCGCTCGCCGTCCGCCTGACGTTGGCGGCGACGTTCTGATCAGTCGCGCGCGCGGCGGCTCGAGCTGAAATCCTCGACATCGGGGTGGACGGCGGGAGTTTCGCGGGTGGGCGGCACGATCAACATCACGACCCGGCGTGTCTGGCCACGCCTGCCCAGCAACGTCGCCTCGGCATCGAATTCGGAGCGAATGACGTCCGTTGCGCGCAGTGTCGTGCGCTCCATCCAGTTCAGGCAATCCGGTTGATCGGCGAAACACAGCGCGGCCCAGCCGCGGTCGAGCGTGACTTTGCGCGGCAGGCCCCATGTGTACTGATAGGCAAACGGCCGGGCATAGAACGGATGGTCCGGACTGTAGAAAGCCGTAGCGAAGGCGAGCGCGTCGTCGCCGCTGACGGCGGCGAGCGGCATTCCTGCCGCGTCGTGCCATCGCGCGGTGAGTTCCGCCGCGACCGCGTGATAGAAGCCGCGGCCTTCTCCATAGCCGTAGACATTGCGATAGAGCGCATGGAGCGGCGCGCCGGCGACGACGGCCAGAACCGCGAACCCCGCCACCATCACGGCCAGGTTGACCGCATAGAAGCGTTCGATCGGATAGCTCGTTGTGCACACGATCAGAACAATGAACAGGAACAGGCCCTGCACCGCCCAGAGCGACGGCAAGTCGGTGCCGACCGCAAGCGAGACGGCCACCGGAAACAGGATGGTCCCGATCGCGACCAGCAGCAGCAAGCGGAGCCCGGCGTTCATGGCGCGGAAGTCGGCCGGCAGCCGCGCCAGCCGCGGGCCGGTGATGAACGCCCAGGTGACCGCCGCGAGCGAGAGCGCCGCCATCAGCCCCAGGATGAAATAGGTGACTTCCCGCAGCGCAGCGACATGATCGGCGCCGGCATGCGCGAGCGCATAGTCGAACGTCGTTGCGCCTGTGGTGGAGAGCCAGTGCAGATGCGGACCGAGCACGAGCACTCCGGTCAGCGCCGAGATCCAGGGCGAGGCCGACAGCAGATAGCGGCGGCGGTCCGGATGCAGCACGGCCGCGAAGACGAAGCTCGCGACCAGGAAGATCGAATAGTATTTGCCGAGCATGGCGAGCGCGCAGGCCGCGCCCGCCGCGATCGCCCAGCCGAGTTGCCTCGTCGCCTCGAATGCGCGCAGGAAGCAGTAGGTCGCGAGCGGCCAAGCTGCCAGCAGCACCGTGTTGGCGTTGAAGCGCTGGGCATGGAATTGATAGACCGGCAGCAGCATCGCCAGCAGCAGGACGATCACCCGCTTCTCGCCGCGGACAAACCGGCGCGAGATCAGGTCGACCGCCCACAGCGCCACGGCTGCGTTGACCATCGCCGTCAGCTGCAGCGACCAATCGGTCAGCGGGAAGATCGCGGTCCATCCCCGCGTGATCCAGCCCATCAACGGCGGATGTTTGGGGTATCCCCATGCGAGGTGCCGGCCGAGCGTCCAGCTCTCGAGCACATCAGGGTGCAGGCCGGCGCCGAGATAGGCGATGACGAGATAGGCGGTCCAGATCGCGACAAAGAGGGTGAGCAGAACGGGAACAGACCACCCGGTCTCGATCCCTTCAAGCCACTTGATGAACGGACGGCGCCAGCGCGCCGGGTCATTCTCCGAGGCCGCAGCCATCGCCGAGAAATTGAAGATCGAAAGCACCGTAAAACTACCGAATGAAAGCAGGCCGAAGCGCGCGCACCCTATTGATGTGGGAGCAAGAACTCAACGTCGAAGCCGGACGATGAGACGGATTCCAGATCATGGCCGACGCGGCCAACGCCCGATATTTCGAGCCTGACGCCCGCGCCCGTCACACCGGCGCGCGATCTTCCGCGGTCATTTCCGCAGCCGGAAGCGCCGCCTCTTCGTCAGTCGCTTCAGGAACAAGCGGCGGCGATTTTGGAAACACACCGAATTCGCCGGCTACCTCCTGGAGCGGCTTCTGCTTGTCGGCCCAGTGCAGGGCCGTGTAGTCGAAACCGTGCACGATAGTGGGTTTGACGACCTCGAAATAGGGCGAGATGTCGAAGTCGCGCGGCATGTAAAGCGAGGAATCGCGGATATGCAGGATGTCGCGGCGCGCCTTGCGGCTGGCAGCGCGCGTGATCTTGGGCAGGATCGGATAGCGCACGGCGTCGAACGCCTGCGCGATCAGCGCCGAGCAGATGATCTTGGTCGGATCGCCGGAGCCGAACGCGATCATGCGGCGGCGCCAGCGCTGCGGGATCGGCAGCGGAAACAGATAGCGCGCGAGATCGACGATGTTCTTGGTGTCGTAGCCGAAGCCGATGCGGTTGATGGCGTAGCGGCACACCGTGGTGCGGTCCTCGAACGACAGTCCGACCGGACGGCAGAGGCGGGTGTGGTAGGCGAGATATTTCGACAGCGGCGCGGAGGTCACGCCTTCGCCGATGTTGGCCTCGATCAGCACATGCTGTTCGCCGTCAGGCTCGAACGCGCCGTCGATCGGTCCGACAAACAGCGCGGCGTGCGACCAGGTCGATTGCGTGAGGTATTTGATGATGCCGGAAATCCGGTTGTTGCCTTCGACCAGCAGCACGTCGCCGGGCTGCATGATGCTCCGCAAATGGTCCGGGTCGCTCGGCGTGAACGGCTCGTAACCGGGAACTTCCTTTTGAAGGTACCCCGCGATCCATTTACCGACGGTATCGAGCATTACGCCCATGGATTCCCCCCAGCGGTTCTACGACCGCTTGTGCTGACTTAATCATGGTCGCAAGCCGTTGCAATTTAGTTCATGCCATCGGCGGATCAATCATGATTGATTTACCATGATGGTTGCTGAGGTCGGTGAGATGCGGCACAGTTCGCGAAGCGTTCCCGTTCTCCGCAAGTCCCCGGAAACCATGCCAGAAGCTATGTCATGACAGTGACCCGCCGCGATTTCCTGTCGGCGTCCGCAGCTTTCGCGCTGGTGCCTGCGCTGGGCGGCCGGGTGCTTGCTGCGCAGCCGCCGCCGCGCGAGGCCGACGTCGTCGTGATCGGCGCGGGTGCCGCAGGCATCGCCGCGGCGCGACGGATCGTTGCCGCAAATCGCAAGGTGATCGTGGTGGAGGCGGCCGGCCAGCTCGGCGGTCGCTGCCAGACCGACGCATCGACATTCGGCGTGCCGTTCGACCGCGGCGCGCGCTGGATGCACAATCCCGAAACCAACCCGATGATCCGGCTGGCCCGCTCCGCGGGCCTCGACATCGTCACGGCCCCCGTGGGCCAGAAGATCCGGATCGGCCGGCGCTATGCCCGCCCCGGCGAGACCGAGGAGTTTTTGGCGGCGCTGGTGCGCGCCAATCGCGCCATCGACGACGCTGCGCGCAAGGCCGATATCGCCTGCGCCGCGGTCATGCCGAAGGACCTCGGCGATTGGACCGGCACCGCGGAATTCCTGCTCGGGCCCAATTTCTGCGGCAAGGATCTGAAGGATCTTTCCGCCGTCGACAAGGTGCGCGCGCAGGATCGCAACACCGCGATCGCCTGCCGGCAGGGGCTCGGCGCGCTGATCGCAAAGCTCGGCGAGGGACTGCCGCTCGCGCTGTCGACGCCGGCGCAGCGCATCCTGTGGAGCAATCGCGACGTGATGGTCGAGACGCCCTCCGGCAAGATCACCGCGCGCGCCGCCATCGTCACCGTGTCGAGCAACGTGCTTGCGAGCGGCAACATCAAGTTCGCGCCGGAGCTTCCGAAGCGCGCGCTCGATGCCGCCGCCAAGCTCAGCCTCGGCAGCTACGATCGCATCGCGCTGGAGATCCCCGGCAATCCGCTCGGGCCGTCGCGCGACGACGTCATCATCGAGCAGAGCAATTCGACCAAGACGGCGCTGCTCTACGGCAATATCGCGGGCTCCTCGCTGTGCACGATCGACGTTGCAGGTTCGTTCGGCCGCGACCTGTCCGCGCAGGGCGAGAAGGCGATGGCGGCTTTCGCGGTGGAATGGCTGACCAAGCTCTATGGCAGCGAGGTCGGCGCCGCCGTGAAGAAGACCAGCGCGACGCGCTGGAATGCACAGCCCTTCATCCTCGGCGCGATGTCTGCCGCAGTACCCGGCGGACAGTTCTCCCGCAGGATCCTGTCCGAGCCGATCGGCGCGATGTATCTCGCGGGCGAGGCCACCCATGAAACGCTGTGGGGCACGATCGACGGCGCCTGGGACAGCGGCGAGCGCGCCGCCGACGCCGCGCTACGCAGGATCGGCGGGGTGAAGGAAGCGACACCGGCGCCCGCAGCGCCCGCCGCAAAACACAAGCGCCGCACGTCGCCGCGCTCCGGGGCGATGAATTGACGGTTGAGGAAGATCAGGCGCTGCGATTTGTCATGCTGGCCGAAAGACGTTGCCGCACAACAGATGTCGTCCCTGCGAAAGCAGGGACCCATACGCCGCAGCAGATGTTGTGAACGGGGCTCGTCGTTCCACCATCGTTCACCAATAACCATTCGTGGTTATGGGTCCCTGCGTTCGCAGGGACGACACTGAATATGTTGCGCGATTTGTGAATCACAAATCCGCATTCTCGCGACATGTTTTGTCCGAGTTTTGCCGTTCGTTCCGCTCTCTCCGTTAGCAGAGGGCGCAGGGAAAGCCGGGCGCCGACGGAAGGCTTTCCTGCAAGGGGAGGGAGCCTGAACAGTGTGCTTGCCGCGTGCCCCCTCACACCGGCAGCCTTAGCTCCATCAGATCCTTGGCCACCACGATGCGGCCGGAATAGTTCTTCTTCACGTCCCGGGTCCAGTCGTCGTCAGTGACCTGCCGATCGTCGCCGGGGACGAAGTGGCTGAGCACCAGCGTCTTCACGCCGGCAGCGGCGGCGATGCGGCCGACGTCCTCGGTCGAGGTGTGGCTGTCGAGCAGATGCTTCCTCAGCGTGGCGCCGTTCTTGGTCGTGGCGACCAGGCGATCGACCGCGGGGACGTAGAGACATTCGTGCACCAGCACGTCGACGCCCTTGGCAAACTCGGCGAGCTTCGGATTGTAGGCGGTGTCGCTGGAGAACACGATGGTGCCGTCCGGCGTCTCGAACTTGTAGGCGAAGTTATCCGTGATCGGCGGATGCGGCGTGCGGAACGCGGTCACGGTGACATCCGATGTCTTCAGCACCACACCGTCGTCGCTGATGTCTTTCGCGATCAGCAGCTTTCGGGGATCGGGCCGGCCTTCGTCCTCGATCCGGGTCTCGACGTCGAACTTGTTCAGCTCCCAATATTCCTTGGTCATCGCCTCGATGCCCTTGGGGCCGAACGAATGGATCGGCGTCGAGAGGCCGGCCGCCCAGGCGTTGTAGAACAGATTGCCGTATTCCAGATTGTGATCGGAATGATGGTGGCTGATGAAGATGTACTTGACCTGCGGGATCGGCACGCCCGCGCGCACAAGCTGGCGGCTGACGCCCATGCCGCAATCGATCACGAACGGCGTATCGTTGACGACGACGAGATTGGCGGGGTTCGAAGCGCCGTTGCCGACGCGTGGCCCGCCCTTGGTGCCGAGGAACACGATGCGGGTCCGCGCCTTGTCGGTTTGCGCGCGTAAGTGAGGCGCTGCGAGCACGGCGGCGCCGCCGAGCGCCAGTTTCAATGCATTGCGGCGATCGATCATCGGTGTCTCCCTGGTCTCTTTTGAGTGCTGCGACCCTAGCCGCCGCGCAAGATGCCATCAAGCGCCGGCAGGCCGACGATGACGGCGGCGGCGATCAGCGCGTAGCAGATCGCGCGAAACATCTTTTCGCTCGCCTTGCCGAACAGCGCGGCGCCGAACCAGACGCCGATGCCGTAGATCGGGCCGACGATCAGCGAGAACTTGACCGATTCGATCGTGATCAGGCCGGTGAACCAGTAGCTGACCAGCGAGAAGAAGTCCGAGGCACCGAAGAACAGCACGATATTGGCGCGCGAGATCACCGACGAGATCGGGCGGCCCAGCCAGTAGGCGACGATCGGCGGGCCGCCGGTCTGCGCGAGGCCGCTGCAAAATCCGGAGAGGCTGCCGACGCCGACGGAGAGGGCGACGTGCTCCTTGCCGTGATAGCGCCAGCCCGACAGCAGTAGCGCGAGCAGCGCCGCGACAAAGCAGGAGATGATCCAGCGCGTCGTGACAGGTTCGAGCACGGTCAGGAAATAGGTGCCGATGGGAACGCCGACCAGCGCGCCGGCGACCATGACCGCGGTCGCCTTGCGGTCGGCATGGGTCCAGGCGTTCGGCAGCAGCGGCGTGGCGGCGACGAAGTCGATGATCAGCAGCAGCGCCGCCACCAGCCGCGGCGCCGCGACGCTGCTCGCGAGCGGCATGAAGATCAGTGCCGAGCCGAAGCCGGAGAAGCCGCGCGCCGTGCCCGACACGAAGGCGATCGCACAGATCGCGAGCGCGATGCTGGTCGAAATGTCGGAGGGGATGAGCGAGAGGGAGGTCATGGGAAGGGAGGGAGAAAGAGTGCCAATCGCGTGGCAAGTGCACGCTCCATCAATTCCCTCCCCCGCTTGCGGGGGAGGGTTAGGGTGGGGGCTCGCGCCGCGTTGGTGATTTCAAGGTGATGCACTAATTTCGCTGCTCCGCGCGCAGTCGTCGTCAGAGCAATCTGCCCCTTCCGAATATTCTCTTGGTGGAGAGACCCCCACCCCCTGTCCCTTATACACATCT